>JAGMBM010000185.1 GCA_023129675.1 Hadesarchaea archaeon
CCCGTGGCGTGGCCCGAGCACGAAGTAGCGGTTGGTTTTGTCGTAGATGATGTTGGTGGTGCTTCGGGACGGGATCTTAAGCTTGGGGGGGCGGGTGTGCAAAATATCCTCAATGACGTCCTTGCCAAGGCCAGTCAGCTTCTCGTTCGCTTTCCATTTATGTGCCTCCTCTCGCGCCCTAACTTTCTTCGTCATGCTTGTCACCCGTTACTTTCTTTAATAGAGGTTTAATATCAGGCTGTTTCGTGCCCGCCAAGCTCGCCGCCTTGCGGGCGATCACGGGCAGGTATTGCTCGAACACCCCTGCCCGCTCATGTCGTTCCTTGATGCGTATCTTCTGGTTAAGGAATCTCTTCAGTTCCCTGGCCACATCCATAATCGTGCTTCGGATCTCATCGAAGATCTCGGGTTCCTCTGCAATCGATTGTTTACCTGCCGAAGTGTATGGGACGTAGGCCGACACGACGTTGACGAAAAGTGTTAGCGGTGCTGTCGAGACATCCACACCGTAGCGGCGCCATTCGATGTTCCGGGCGGCGGAGGTTATCGCACATCCCCCCTGATCGAAAATCAGCGGCGCGCGGTTCGCGAATCGTAGAAGCTCCATCCCAGCTTCGGCCTCGATTTCCTCACCCTCGCCTTTTCCCTCAACAGTCTTGCCCGCGCCACCGCCATAGGCTATGCCCGCTTCCACGATGAACGGCAGGCCACCGCGGTACACTTTCGGTGGACGGGTCACGGCGTACGTGAACTCCGGCCTTAGGATCTGGCGTAGGCCGTTCTCGATGTCTGCAGCCCCAATTGGCCGCAGGCCGGCGGTGGGTGGAGCCATGAGTTTCACTTGCTTGAATGCCGAGACGATGTGCTCCGCCTCTTCCCAGGTCAACTTGGCCGGTTTCTTGTTCGCGTTGACCTCCGAGAGCTTCAAAACCTCTTCTGCCTTTCGCTTCGAGACGCGTGAAAGTTCGGTCGACAGAAAGCTCGTCACGGTGCGGCCCTTCGTGTGCTTCGCCAACACGAGTAAATCGTCGGACATTATGCCCCAAGGATGCAAGGGCATGGGCTTGGGGCGCTCGGGCACCTCGTCGGTAGCGTGTTCAAGAATGGTGAGCGTTCCATCGGGTTCGACGAAGGTTATGTGGACGTGGGGGTTAGCAATCGCAGTCATTCGGAGGTAATTGAACGGGCCGTAGCGAGAGCGCATGTAAGTGACATCCTTCACCTCGACCTCGACCCGTGTGCCGCGCCACTTCCCCTCGAGCTTCTCGGCGTTCATCACTTTGCCCTCGTTTCGGTCGACATCGATCATCACATCTGCGCGGATGATTTCCCCGTTGCCCGTCGAGGTAATCACCGTTGCCGGCCTGCCGCTCGTGATCTGCCCGAACATCACGCTGCCCGAAACGCCAATCCCCTGCTGTCCCCGAGACTGCATGTGGCGGTGGAGCTTGGTGCCCGCGAGCATCTTGCCGAACACGTTGGGGATATATTCCTCCGGGATGCCTGAGGCGTTGTCCTCGATTACCACCTTGAAGTGCTCGGATTCCTCCTTGACTCGCTTGATCGCGACGAAAATCTTCGGCAGCACGCCGGCCTCCTCAGCGGCGTCGATGGCATTAGTGACGCCCTCGTGGATGATCGTGGTGAGCGAGCGGATTTTGCCCGTGTAGCCCAACATTGCGGCATTTTTTCGGAAAAACTCGCTGACGCTATGCTCTCTGAACTCTTTGAAGAGTTCTTCTGCATTAGTTTTCAATTAAGTCACCTTACAACCTTTATTTTACTGTCTTATATTTTTCTGGCTTATTTATCTCAAAAGTCTCCCTTTGCTAATATTTCTCGATTTTACCCAATTTTTATAGTTTTTCAGGTCTAAAGGGCTCGCGCTTAAGGAGTTCACCTCTGCATGATAAATCTCCTTTTCATCTCCCTCCGCTTTCGCTCGAGAAATCGGTAAACCGATGAATGTGTAGATCCCCCCAGCAACCTCTCGATAGCCTCTCGAGCGACCACGAGCTGCTCGGCCGTCCCGATGAACGCGATGGTCTTCCCGTAAATCGACACGTGGGCACCCGTTGTCTCCTCTAGAATTTGTCTGGTCTTTCCCTCCTCTCCTATCGCCCGCCCCTTGAGTCGGACGAGCGCGCGCTCGGAGCGCCCGGCGAAGTCTCGGATGTCAATCACCTCGAGAAACTGGTCGTCCTCGAACAACCGAAAGGCCCGCTCGGAGCTGAAGCCGCGAGCGATGGCATGGAGCACCTCCCTCGCCATGAGCGCCCCTAGCGGATCCTCGCCGGGCTCGATCCGTACCTCCCCCGTCTCGCTGTCGAGGGTTAGCTTCGTACCCGTGCGGCGCTCGATCTCCTGCTTCACCTCGCCGCTCGGACCGATCGCGACACCTATGCGTTCATTCGGCAATCTAGCGTACATCAGCCACACCGTAACTAACGCGGGCTCAGATTATCTTTAAACACGCTGCTTCCCGAGGGTTCGAGCTTTCCGGCGTACTTCCCACCGAGGTCGTCGTAACCCATGCGCACCGCCCGGTCCATGGTATAAAATAAGAGCTGGCAGATCCGCATCCCCGGGTATAGCTTAACAGGCGAGGGGTTCATGTTGAGGATCTCGAGCGTGACGGGGATTGGGCCCCTTGTCCCGGAACCTGGGTTAACGTGGCCCGAGGAGATGTGGATGAAAACCCCCATTCGCGCCACCGAGGAGCGCCCCTCGATGGAGGCCACGAGGTCGTTTGGCACTGCGATGCGCTCGCGGGTGATGCCCAAAACTAGCTGCCCGGGCTGCAGGACGAACGGCTCTCCCCCCGTGTCGACGAGCTCGGTATTTCGCTCGATCGACTTCTCGTCGTGCGGGTCAACGAGTTCGTTTTCTTTGAAAACTCTAAATTTGTTGCCGAGGCAAAGATCGACCTGACTGGGACCTATCAGCTTTTCATCAAAGGGTTCAATTACGATTTTACCCACCCTAATGTGCTCAAGAATTTGCTTCCCGGAGAGAACGACCACGCAAACCCCAAAACCTTTTTCGTGCCCTCACAAAAAACGTTGTGGTCGGTTCCAATCCTATATTTTATTTACCCTTGACTTCCGAGAAAAGCTCGACCGGTTCGGGCGTTTTTAAACCCAACTTGCGGAAATAGCGCACGAGGTTGCCTAGGTCGCGCATTAACAATTCATCACACATCGGGTTCGCGATATCCGTGGCCATCGAGAAATCGATGAGTACGGGCTCGGGCGTCAGCAGCACGTTGTACTCGCTGAAGTCGGCATGGATAAGTTCGGCCCTGCGGTAGATCACTTTGATCGCTTCGAACAGCTTCTCGAACATCCGCCTCGGCGCCCTCGGTGAGACATCCTTCATGCGGGGGTATGGAGCACCTTCCTCCCCTATGAACTCCATCGCTAGTACATTTTTCTCGCAGTCGATCGGTCTAGGTACCGCGACGCCAGCTTCGTAAGCGCGCTGCAAATTCTTGAACTCCCTCGAGGCCCAGGAGTAGATGATTTGTCTCCGCTCGCGCTGGATGCGGCGAAATCGCGGATCTCCAGCTAGGTAGCGGTACATATTTCTGAAGTTGGAAGTGGAGATCCGATAAATCTTGGCCGCGACGTAGTTGCCTCGCTTGTCGAGCGCGCAAAAAATGTTTGCCTCCTTGCCCGTGGAAACAACGCCGTAAAAGATATCGAAGACGCCCCGATTTATCATGTGGTAGAGGGTAAGCAGTGTCGAGCTGTCGAAGACGCTCGCCATTATCTTGTAGGTTTCGGAGTCCTTTTTAAGGCGCTCGGGTTTGCGTCGCTCGAGCTTGCTGAGGAGCGCTTCAAAATCGGCCGGCAAACGATGCCCCCTTATTCCAAGATGCCTTTTCTCCTGAGCCACTCGACTTGCGTTCTGGTGTAGCGGTAGATGACGTCTGCCTTCTTCTCGCTTTGCACCACCCAGGGACGGACGGTCACTACGTCGTTCTCTCGAACCCAAAGCCTCTTGCGAATCTTGCCCCGGATGCGGCACATGCGCACATGCCCATCCTTACACCTGACGCGCAGGTGATCAAAGCCAAACATCTGCTCGACGACACCTAAAACTTCGCCGGAGCGAGGCATCCGAAGTCGCTCGATCTCTTCCTTGGGTGTCAACTTCTTGCGCTTGGGCATCAGGTGCCCCCGAGTTTGCGATCCCAGAGCAGTCGGTTTACCCCATTCAACATCGCTTGAACACTCGCCATGATGATGTCCCCGCTCGTGCCGCGCGCCGTGACTATGCGCTTCCCATCGGTCAGCTTCACCACGACACCGACGACCGCGTCAGTTCCTCCAGAGATCGCGTCGACGTGGTATTCCTGCAGACGGATATTCGACATGCCCTCAACGACCTTGCGGATAGCGTTCATCGCTGCATTCACTGGCCCCACACCTAATCCCGACTCCACAACTTCCTTATCGCCGAACTTGACTCGAACGGAGGATGTTGGAGTTACGCGGTTGCCGCTGACTACCGTGAGCTCTTCCAGCTTGACTATCTCCTCCAGCTCGCGTCCCATTACTGCATCGACGATTGCGCGCAGCTCTGTATCGGTGACCAGCTTGCCCCGATCACCTAATTGCTTGACCTGCCCGAAGATATCTTGGACTTGCCCCTTAGTAGGTTTTAGACCCATTCGCTTGAGTTCGCTCTCAATAGCATGAGTGCCGACGTGCTTTCCGAAGACAAGTTTTCGGTGATGCCCCACCACTTCAGGTGAAATAGGCTCGTAGGTTGGTGGGTAGACGAGCACCCCGTGGGTGTGGATGCCCGCTTCGTGTGCGAAGGCGTTTTCGCCGACCACGGCTTTCGTTGGTGATACCGGCAGCCCCGTGAGGCGTTCCACGAGCTTCGAAATGTCGTAAAGCTTGTTCAGCTTGACCCCAGTTTTGATTCCGTGGAAGTGCGCAAGCGCGAGCACAACCTCTTCAAGCGCAGCGTTCCCTCCACGTTCGCCCAAACCGTTGACGCTCACATGAACCTCCTGGGCCCCAGCTTGGATCGCGGCGAGTGTGTTCGCTGTCGCCATGCCGAAATCGTCGTGGCAGTGGGCAGCAACGGGCACTTTTATGATTCTTGTGAGTTCGGAGAAAAGTTCACTCGCCTTCTCAGGGGTGAGCACCCCAACGGTGTCACAGGCGCAAACGCGCTGCGCGCCCTCCTTGACGGCAGCTGAGAGGAGCTCGCGAAGGAAGGTGGGGTCGGTACGGGTAGCATCCTCAGCGGAGAATTCCACCACCAGCCCGTGGTCGAGGGCATAGCGCGCGGCGTCGAAAGAAATCCGCGTTATCTCTTGTCTACTTTTTTTCAGTTTGTGTTTTAGGTGGATGTTAGACGTGGGAACGACGAGGTGCACGCTGTCGACGTCGCATGCAAGCGCAGCATCCACATCGCTTCGAAGGGCCCGGACGAAGCTACATATCTCCGCGTTCAAACCTGCCTTTGAGATGAGCTTTATCGCTTTGCGTTCACCCTCGGAGGTTATCGCTGCCCCTGCTTCGATTATGTCAACGCCAAGGTCATCCAGAGCTCTAGCTACTTCGAGCTTTTGTTCGGGGGCCAAAGCTACACCGGGAGTTTGCTCCCCATCGCGCAGGGTCGTATCGAGCACTTTTACGGCGCGCTTTTTCATGGTCTCGTCTCGTTGCTAATATAAACAACGTTATTATTTAACCACATACATTAGTTGTTGAGGTAGCGGGATGCCGAAAGAGGCTTTTGTAAGCGATTTCATCAAGCGGGTGAGCAAGGGTGTAAAACTCCCGAGGCGTGTCAGGGTATTCGATACCACCCTCCGGGATGGCGACCAGACCCCAGGGGTATCGTTCACCACCGACCAGAAGCTGCTCATCGCGCGGCAGCTCGACAGGCTGGGGGTGGACACAATTGAAGCCGGCACACCGGTGTCGTCCGAAGGTGAAAGAAAGGCTGCGGCCGCGATAGCGAAGGCTGGCTTGAACGCGGAGATCTGTGGGCTAGCAAGGGCGATCAAAGAAGATGTGGACGCGGCACTTGATTGTGGGGTGGATTGCGTTCATGTGTTCATCAGCACGTCGGACTTACACCTTAAACACATGCTCAAGATGACGCGCGAACAGGTGCTTCAGCGGTCGGTCGAGTACGTCGAGTACGCCAAGGACCACGGCGTCACCGTCGAGTTTTCTGCCATGGACGCCTCGCGGACCGATTTGGGATATCTCAAACAAATCTATCAAGCGACTGTGGAGGCGGGGGCGGACCGCATCAACGTTCCGGATACAGTAGGCGTGATCACCCCACGGGGCATGAATTACCTAATCAGCCAGCTGAAACCCATCATAAAGGTGCCGATAAGCGTGCACTGTCACGATGACCTCGGGCTAGCGACGGCAAACTCGCTCGCAGCGGTAGAAGCTGGGGCTGAACAGGTTCAAGTAGCGGTCAATGGACTAGGTGAACGTGCGGGCAACGCATCACTGGAGGAGGTCGTCATGGCTCTTCGGGCGCTTTACGGGGCAAAACTGAATATTCGAACCAAGTTGATCGCTGAAACCTCTGACCTGGTTGAGCGTCTTACGGGGATACCGGTGCCGCCAAACAAGGCGATCGTGGGGGAGAATGCGTTTGCCCATGTTTCAGGTATCCACGCGCATGGGGTGCTTGAGTTCCCAGGCACCTATGAGCCCATCTCGCCGGAGCTGGTCGGGCACCATCGCCGTCTGGCCTTGGGCAAGCTCTCGGGAAGGCACTCGGTCGAAAAGCAGCTCAGGAGCATCGGGGTGAAGGCAACCAAGGTGCAGTTGGCGGAGATCACGAGGCGAGTCAAGGACCTCGGGGACAAGGGCAAGCGCGTGACAGATGTCGACCTTCGAGCGATAGCGGAGAGCGTGATCGGGGAACTCCCCAAAGAGGAAAAGATAGTCGAGTTGAAGGAAGTCACCGTGACCACCGGGATCACGATAACTCCAACCGCTTCGGTGCGGGTAGCTGTGCGGGGCAAAGAGCGAGTGGGCTCTGCGACGGGTGTTGGCCCAGTGGACGCCGCAATTACCGCGATCCGAAACGTCATGAAAGAGATTTCCGCGCTCAGGCTCAAGGAGTACCACCTCGACGCTATCACGGGCGGGAGCGATGCTCTAGCCGAGGTAACGGTGAAGCTGGAGGACGACCAGGGTAACCTCTACATCGCGAAGGGTGTGCGAGAGGATGTGGTGATAGCTAGCGTGGACGCGATGATCAACGGGGTAAATCGATATTTTGCGGGTAGGAAATAGGGGGCTCAAGATGGAGGATCGAGGGGCTAACTCTTCAGCACCCTCCATGTTTTAACCACTTCCGCAATAGCAGGTTTGCCCTCGACAAAGATCTCGATCGCCCGATGCCGCGAGGTCCACTGAACCAACCGCGGTTTCGAGACCCATCTACCCACGCATCGTATTTTTTCACCCTTAATTACGTTATTCTGGCTCAACCCAACCCTCCTGCCAGAGCTTTAGCAGCGTCTCATTAACGAGCGTCATGTCAATCCGTAGTGTATCACTTATCTCATCGGCGCTTACCCTGTCCTTGTTCTTTAGGTACTTCTGAATCTCTCTCTTTGCCTGCTCTATGCTTATCTTGCGGTAGGTGATAACCTCTAGTCCACGGAGGTATTCAGCATAATACTTGATGGCCCCCCTTATCGCCTCAGCCTTTGAAGCTCCGAGTTTCTTCACAATCGTACTTAAATCGCCTGCACTATCACTAAGATCGACGGGGTAAACGTACCTTCGCGCCCTAACGGCTGACAATCCCTCACCATGTATAACTTGTATATGGTTTGTATAAGTATTTAGCTGCTTAATTTTGTGCATGTTTTTCATGATTCCCGACTAGCCTTTAGGTGGGGTTATTTATGTGGGGAAAAATTGCAACGCTGAACCCTCATAGGAGATACCTCAGGCTCAACGTCGCTAATTTACTCCTGCCTCTTAGCCTCGCCGATCCTCAACGAGGTATAGAAGCCGTGCTCATTCGAAACGCCGAAGTTCACCCATAGGCTCCTCGTCTCGTCGATCGTCACCCTAATGGAGTCGGGGTAGGGTTTGCCATCCGGCCAGTTGACGTACCCGCTTGGGAGGACCAACGAAAACGTGTCCCCCTTTACAGGGATTTTGGCCGTGTACGGCTCCTTGCCCCCCTGCCTCTTCGCGACAATCCTCAGGGTCGAAACCTTTCGCGTTTCGGCTTGGGCTTCCTCGATTTTCTCTGCCATAGTTTTCACCTCCAACTTTTCCCGCCAAGGCTTTGCGCGGAGGTTCTTTATA
>JAGMBM010000186.1 GCA_023129675.1 Hadesarchaea archaeon
ATCGAGGTAGGTGCCTTCGAAGTCCCACCCCGTGCAAGGCGCCACCTAGCTAAACCACTGGTTAGGGTCGCGTACCCAAGGAGGGAATACTGATGGAAAAGCGTGTCGAGCACATCGAGCTCAAACCCGAGATGCAGGTCGACGAACTCGTAGACGCCATGGGGAAGTCGGGTGTCTTCAGTGCTGGCCGAGTTGCGAAAGCCGTCGAGATTTACTGCGAGATGCTCGAGGCCGGGTCAACGATTTTCATGGGTGTGGGAGGTGCAATGGTTCCCGGAGGTCTTCGCCGAGTTCTGACCCAAGCGATTAACGAGGGACTTGTGAATGTCATCGTTACCACGGGCGCAAACGTCACACATGACCTTATTGAGGCATTTGGTGGCTATCACACGCGAGGCGAGGCCTTGGTGAACGATGCCGAGCTGCGCGAGCGAGGTATAAGCCGCATCTTCGACGTTTATGTTCCGCAGCAGGTTTTCGAGCTTTTTGAAGATCGAATTCAACCGATGTTTGCCGAGGTCACGAAAGAGGGGGCACAAATGTCATCGGCCGAGCTTTTGCGTAGAATAGGATCGCGCCTCGATGATGAAAATTCCTTTGTGAAAGCTGCCGCGGTGAAAGGGGTACCCGTCTTCTGCCCGGCGATAGCGGACTCAATCCTCGGGCTCCAAGCGTGGCTCTACACCCAGGAGCACGAGCTGAACATCGATTGCCTGCGAGATATACGAGAGGTGGTCGAATTAGCGAACAACGCGAAGGAACCAGGGGCGATGTTGCTCGGTGGAGGCGTGGCAAAGAACTTCGTCTTCCAAAGCATGCTGCTCACGCCCCAATCCTTCAAATACGCAATCCAGATCACAATGGACCGTCCAGAGCATGGAGGGCTGAGCGGCGCCACGCTCGAGGAGGCAAAGTCCTGGGGGAAGCTCGCTCCGGACGCGAAAGCGGTAATGGTGATAGGGGACGCAACAGTCATTTTCCCCCTAGTTATGGCCTCAGTGCTCAAGAGGCGAGCTCAAAAGTTGTAGCTCTCGCCCGGCTTCAGCACAACCACTTGCGTCCCGAGCCCCTTCTCCTTAATCGCGTTGACGAAGTCGTCGGCGGACTGAGCGAGCACGGGAAAAGTAAGGTAGTGCATCGGAAACACAATTTTTGGGAGGAGGAGTCTAACCGCCTCCGCCGCTTCTCGAGCGCCCATCGTGTAATAGCCGCCAATCGGGAGGCAGGCGATATCGGGCCTGTAAATTTGGCCAATCATTCGCATGTCACTGAACAAACCGGTATCCCCCGCGTGATAAATTCGTGCCTTGCCTACATCGAACACGAAGCCCACGGGCGAGCCACGCTCAGCCGAGTGGAAAGCCTGAACCATAGTTATTTTGATACCTTTCACCTCAAGGGTTGCTCCTACATTCATCGCCACAACATCGGTAACACCTTGAGCTTGAACGTAGTTACCGAGCTCATACACACCGACAAAAGTTGCGCCAGTTCGCTTACAGACATCGATGGCATCCCCAAGGTGGTCGCCGTGATCATGGGTGACACAAACGATATCAGCTCGCGTGATGTCCGAAGCCTTTATCGCGGCCTTCAGGTTCCCGGTGAGGAATGGGTCAACCAAAATAACTTTTTTGTCCGCAATTATTTCAAACCCCGAATGCCCGAACCATCGAATGCTCGCCATTCCAGTCCCTGCCAAAGTTATCAAGCGTCAAAGTTTATAAGTGTTGAATGATTTGAATGAACGTCATCGGCGTTGATCTCGCTGGGCGTCCGACGAATCCAAGCGGCTTCGCCCTGCTCTCCGACCAAAAAATCAGCACACGGTTGGTTTACTCTGACAAAGAAATAGTCGAGTTATGCACGCGTGAACGTCCGGCTTTGATCGCCATCGACGCTCCACTCAGCTTACCAAGGCGCGGTAACCTAAGAACGGCTGACGGTGAACTAATCAGACGAGGCCTCCGCGTCTTTCCGCCCACTTTCGCTGGTATGCTATCTCTCACCGAACGAGGGATAAATCTCGCAACTAATCTTCGAACAAAAAATATTCAAGTCATAGAAATCCACCCCCGAACCTCGGGTGTGCTCCTCTACAAAACCCCAGACCGCCGTCAATGGGTGACCAAACTCTGGGAAAAGGGAGTGAAGTTGAAAGAGAGCGCGAGCGAACACGAGATCGACGCTGCCATGGCCGCACTTACAGGTGCACTCTACCTCCAAAAGAAAACAGAGGAAGTCGGAGAGGTTGAAGAGGGAACAATCGTTATCCCCCGTCACCAGTTGTTGTAGTTTCACGCCCCACGATCAACAAATTCACGAATACTTCGAGCGGTCCTCGATAAGTTTGATGCTCCAACGCCCATCATGTTTGTAATTTTTTTGATCGTGACCTTCTCCCCCGTCGATTTCGACGCGAGGTAGAGTATGGCCGCAGCGAGCAAGAGCGGGGGCTTCGTCTGTTCGGGCTTTTTAGGTAAAACGCCGTGAAGCTCATGGGCGCGCTCGATCGCCCGCCTGGACAGCCCAAGTTGAGTAGCAAATCGATTGATATAATTATCGATCGAAACGCGGGGCAGCTCTAACTTCAACTTTCGGACAAAAAATTTTGTAAGCCGACGAAGGTTATTCAAAGCTTCGCGCGCGTCCAAGCCCGAGCAGGTCGCCAGCGCGCGAGAAATCTCACTCTCCGTGCGCGGCAGACCCCGCAGCCTGCAAGTGATGAACGTAAGCGCCGCGAGAACCTGATGGGTCCCCCTTCCCGCAGTCAGCCTCATCGCCCGAGTCCGCCGATAGAGGGCACTTATCTCGGCTTTGATGCCCTTGGGGAGTGCCAAGTCCTCGCAAAACTTGTCCAACTCTATTAGTGCCTCGCGTAGGCTCCGCTTTCCCCACGTGCTCGCGCGCGAGCGCCTCTGCCAAAGCTGCATTCGCCTCAGGCTAGCACGCCAGCTCGGGGGCAGGTCCCCCGAGACACCGAACTTGCTTCCCAACCCAAAATCGTGTTGGGTCACATCGATGCCAGCCGTCACGTCTGCGCGCTCCAGTTCCTCCCCCGGCTTCCTGCGCCACTCCGGATCGAGTTCGAACGAACGCTCTATAATCACAAGGCCACAGCGCGTGCATATTTGCTCTCCTCTGAGCTGGTCATATAGCACAGCAGAGCTACTACACGAGGGGCAGCGCATCAAAAAGACCTCGGGTTATGCTACTTCAGGGCAAGCGTTTTCTTAACCGTTTCTCGTCCAAAAATTCGGGAAATTTCCTCGTCCTTCAGCAGCACCTCGAGCGAGCCCTCAAGCCTGAAACCGGTGAACACGTCAATGAAGGCCTGTTGGAGCTTGGGCTTGCCCTCTAGCGCGCTCAACAACGCGTCCATCCGCTGGTCCTGCGAGACGCTCAGCGAGGAGTGCAGGAGCTGCCCGGCCCTTAGCTCGGCATCAAACTCTGCTCGCCATTGCCGTTCGTAATCGGCCAACGCCCCAGCCGAAACATCGCCCTCGGTGATCGCGTCAATCGCTACCTTGCCAGCGATCTCACCGCAGCGAAGCGCATAACGAAGCCCTTGTCCTGATAGCGCATAGATTTGACCAGCTGCACCTCCTGCTGCGATAATCCCGTTGGCGCATGTCTGACTCAACGGTCCCTCAAGGGGGAGCTGACCACGGAATGCCGCCACCGGTACCGCTTGCTTGAGTCTAGGCACGCCACGTCTCCCTATGAACTCATCGAGGGCGGCATCTGGGTGAATACGTACACCTTGGACCCCAGCCATCGCGAAACGTTTGCCGAAAGGGTAAACCCAAGCGTGTCCAAGTGGAGCGAAGTATGAGGTAAAGAACAGGTCCACGCTTTGATCGTTTGTCACATTTGCCATCAAGTACTCGTTGCTCAGCGCGAGAAGCTCACGCTTCCAATCCCGCTTCAGCACTTTCCTGAGCAACAAACCCGACCACTCGCCCCGGGCTCCCGTGGCGTCTATTACCAGTTCGCTCTCGATCCGCTCGGCCCAACCCCCGGCCTCGACATAGGCCCCTCGCACAGCGTCCTCGCTCACCAAGAGTTCCTTGACGGGGCAGCTCACCCAGAGCTCTGCGTCGCTCGCTATGGCCTCCGCAGCCAAGAGCTTGTCAAATAGACGCCGGTCGATGATTGTACCGAAATCACCGCTCACCGAAAGCTCCTTGTGGGGCGAGTGAAGTCTCACTTCATTCGTATTCGCGACAATCGATTCTTTAAGCGGGGGCGTTATCACATCGGTGGGCACCCAAGTAGCGGACTGCGTCTGTCCACCTATCTGGGCCTGCAGCTCGAACAACAGCACTTTGCCCCCTTCGGCTGCCGCCGCCTTTGCCGCGGCCAATCCGGCTGGACCACCTCCAGCCACAACTACATCATATCGTTCAACCATCTTCTCCCCTCCTCCTTTAGTAGGCAGTTATTTATTAGCTGGAAAAGGATTTTACCACAATAGTATTTAGATTGACAACCTCAGGTTTTTGTGATCAACATGCGCCGCATCGCCGTCGCCTCTGGCAAGGGAGGAGTAGGGCGAACCACGATTGTCGCAAGCCTTGGCATCGCCCTCTCAAGTTTGGGTAAGGAAACCATAATCATCGACGGTAGTTTGACTACACCCGACCTCGCCCTCCTCTTCAAGCTCGAGAAGTCAGTCTACACCCTGAACGACGCCTTGGCGGGCGATGCTATGCTTGTCGACGTGATGCATCTGGGACCGAAACGAGTCAAGATCGTTCCAGCCGCGGTGGCGCTCGAGCAGATCAGGAAGGCCCGCCCGGAGCGCCTGCCCGAGCTAATGCGCCAAGTACCAAAAAAGACCGACTTCGTACTCGTCGATGTCCCGAGCGGTCTGAGTCGGGAAACTGTTTCCGCCATGCGCGCCGGGCATGAGGTCCTACTGGTCGCAACGCCCGAAATGACCTCGATCTCGGACGCCATGAAGACCCGCCTCATTGCCGAATTCTTGGGCTTGGCACCGATAGGGGTAGTACTCAACCGCGTCCGCCGAGAGGAGTTCGAGCTGACGCGTAATGAAATCAAGAACGTACCCGTGTTGGCAGAAATACCCGAAGATGAAAAAGTGAGGCAGGCCCTCAAACAGGGAAAACCCTTGATTGAACTCGACTCAAAATCGCCTGCAGCCAAGGCGATTAAGGAACTAGCGAGGAAATTGCTTAAGATGAGAGCCGGGTCCGCTAGCAAAACCACTACTTTTCGAAAGTAATCCCCATTGCCGCCCCAGTGCATTCGTTGTAATTCTCAAGTGCCACACAAACGAACACTAAACGGCTATTAATCTGATGTACAAAACTTAAAATGGGTGTTTTGTTTGCGCCGCTTCAAGCGCCGCGAGAAAGAACGAAAAGGTAGAGAGAAGAATCAAGAACTCGAACGAAAGCAGCTCAAACGCGTACTCGAGGAGGGCCTCGAAGAGAAACAAATTTTCGAGGAAGAGGACTAACCTCTCGCTCGCTCGGGCGGGATGGTAAAGCAGACCATGCCCGGCTTCGGCTCGTAGATATGACCAGCCTCTTTCTCCCCAGCTAAAACCCCATCGACCTCCTCGCGTGTGAGCCCTACCTTCCCGGCTAAGTCGACGATCTCCTCGACCTCTATCATCCCGCTTGGCTCCTTGCTAGCCAGCGCCCGCATCGCGCGAAGTACGAAATCGACCTTGGCCTCCTGGCTCCGTAACACCAGCGCTACCCCGCGCTTTTTCGTTGGGGGCGCCGCCTCAGCTGTGACGTAAGTGCTTATCTCAAGCTCCATGCTGAAAGGCTTACCGCAGATGGGACAGGTCACCTCGATACGCTGGCGCATTTTATTACCACCCTTAATGTCCTCTCCGACCTTTTAAGGTTGGAAGGACCACGGCAAGCGACAACTACTTTTTTGGAGCGCGGCAAAGAAATAGTACGGTTTAATGAGATTCGTCGCGGATGGTATGCTCGGCAAGCTTGCGCGCTGGCTTAGGCTGGCTGGCCACGATGTCATTTACATAGGTAATCTCAAGGTGCCCGCGAGCGAGCAGGACGATGTCTTGCTTGAGCTAGCCAAACTCAAGCGAAGAGTGCTGCTGACGTGTGACTTGGCCCTGCACCGTCGCGCCAAGCGCGTAGGGATCCGAAGCGCCTACGTCGAGAGCGACGATGTCGTCGAGCAGCTCGTTGAGGTCTCGAAACGTTGCGGACGGAGGATCAA
>JAGMBM010000187.1 GCA_023129675.1 Hadesarchaea archaeon
TCAAAGATATTGTCCCAACAACCGTACTGAAAGCGCAACGGGAGTTCTGGCGATGTGGGAATTGTGGTAAAATATATTGGCATGGAACACATTGGAAGACTATACTTGAAATGGCCTCACGATATAACCGGATGGTGGGATAAATCCCGTGCTCACGCTCGATGAAGGAAAGTTGCTTGTGAAGCTCGCTAGGAAAACGATCGAAACTTACCTGCGCGAGGACAGGAAACCGCAGGTGCCGAAGGTACCTGCGAAATTGCGCGAACATCGAGGCGTTTTCGTTACCCTTAACAAGGAGGGCGAGCTCCGTGGATGTATCGGCCACCCCCTACCCACCACCCCTCTCGTCGATGCCGTGATCGACTCCGCCATAAGCTCTGCGACCAGAGACCCTCGCTTTCCGCCGGTAACCCCTGAGGAGCTTCCCGCGCTGGAGGTGGAGGTGAGCGTGCTCTCGAAGCCCGAACCTATCAAAGTGAAAAGCCCACGCGAATATCCGAAACACATCGTAATCGGCAGGGACGGTTTAATCATCGAGTGGTCGGGTTATGCCGGCCTGCTGCTGCCCCAAGTACCCGTCGAGTGGGGATGGGACGCCGAGGAGTTCCTCTCGCACGCTTGCATGAAAGCGGGGCTGATGCCAGATCACTGGCTCCATGAGGGGGTTCGAATAAGCAAGTTTTCGGCGCAGGTCTTCAAAGAGAGAAGACCAGGCGGCGAGGTAGAGGAGCGTAAAATGGCCCAGAAGGAATGATGGGGCTTTTTTCGAGCTTTTTGAGGCAAAACTAACTTTAAATACTGGAAAGCTCAAAAAATCAAAAGAGAGGTGAGGGGATGGAACAAATTGTAAAAGATGAGCGCGTTTCATCTATCGAAAGTAAGTTAAACTCATTAATTCAGCGATTGTCGGATTTGGAACGCCGATTGAGCGTTTTAGAGCGTTCCGCTGGGACTTTGAAATCGTCACCTTCTCCACTAACACCAGCCCAGCCGACTAAGATAAGCCACAACTACCTCAACCGCGCCATATCCAAGGCACGACGCGACTACGAGAGAAAGTACCGATAGCTCAGCACCTCGGTGAAGCGATGCGCGGGGAATACTGGCACGCCGCATTTTGGTTGCTAGTCATCGGAAGCTGGGTTCTTGGCGTCGCTTACGGGCGTTGGGGTGGTGATGGAGGATTCTTCGTCGACCTCAGTCAGGCCGTGCGTGTGCCCTCGCCACTCGAACTGAGTGAATGGTGGCAGCCGCTTGCCTACTTCACGCTTACAGTCCTCGCGACCTTCGTGCTCGCCCAACTCTTCTTCGGTGTGGGGGCTGCTGTCTTCCTCTTCTCTCGAGGGGTTTATGACGGGAAGCTTATCGTTCTGCTCGAGCAAACGGTGGGGGGTTGGTCCTTCCCCAATATCCCGGCCAACGAGTTCTGGATGGTCCTGTTTATCGTGCTCATCTTGACCGTGAACCTGCCGCTCTGCCTGTGGGCTGCGCACCTCGGCACCCGACGGGCAACGTACATGTGGTACCGGCTCCGAGGGAAGCCCCTAAAGCCAGAGGTGGGAGCGGGACCGATGACAACTCTATTACTCATCCTCGCGGCTTCGGTAGCCGCAGGTCTAGTTGGTGCGTTCCTTATCTCTTACACGTAACATTTAACTATAAATGTGCATACTGAAACGATATGTAGGAGAGATGGGTGAATGCCTGAAAAAACGACCGTATCAATAATTAAGTGCGATGTAGGATCTTTAGCCGGGCACCACACGGTTCCCACACCAATACTAAATCTCGGCGAAAAGCGTCTGCAGGAAGCACAGAAAAAAGGGCTCATCAACAGCCACTACGTGTTCCATGCCGGAGACGACCTTGAACTTCTAATGGTTCACCAAAAAGGGGAAAATAACCCCGATATCCACAAACTAGCTTGGGACATTTTCCTAGAGGCGGCAAAAAAAGCCACCGACCTTAAACTCTATGGTGCGGGGCAGGATATTCTGAAAACGGCTTTCAGCGGAAATGTTCGAGGAATGGGTCCAGGTGTAGCTGAGATGGAAATTGAGGAGCGGCGCTCGGATCCAATCGTTCTCTTCGCCGCTGATAAAACGGAGCCCGGTGCTTTTAACTATCCAATATTTCGCATATTTGGTGACCCCTTCAACACTGCTGGACTTGTAATCGATCCAAGCATGGGCGGGGGATTCAAATTTGAAGTTCTCAATGTGTTCGAAAACAAGAAGGTTGTCCTGAAGTGTCCTGAAGAGATGTACGAGTTAATTGCATTGATTGGAACACCTGGGCGCTATGTGACTTCACACGTGTGGCGGGCCAGCGACGACCTCGTATGCGCTGCAACGAGCACGACTAGGCTCTCATTGATCGCGGGGAAATATGTAGGGAAGGACGATCCTGTCTCTATCGTGAGATGTCAGCGCGGCCTGCCGGCGCTCGGGGAAGTAGTGGCGCCCTTCATGCACAGCTACTTTGTAGAGGGCTGGATGCGCGGTAGCCACTGGGGACCGTTGATGCCCGTGGGGTTGAAAGACGCTAAATGCGTGGCTTTTGATGGCCCCCCAAGGATCGTGGCGCTCGGCTTCCAAGTCAGCCACGGCAAAATCGCCTGCGATGATGACGGCAATCCAATGATAAGCGATCTATTCGAGGATCCCTCGTTTGACTTGGCTCGCCGAGAGGCTGTCGAACTTGCGGTTACCCTGCGTCGGATGGGTGAATTTGAACCAGCTCGGTTGGGCGCCGAGGCAATGGAATACACCACCTTACCCAAAGTCTTGGAAAAGTTGAAGGATAGATTCAAGCCGGCTTGAACGCCCGGCCTACTTTTTTCTCTTCCTCGGCACATATCTTTCGGCGACTTTCACCCAATCAATTCTGAACATCACGACCATTACCAGAACTAGGATAACCGCTACTACGGCTGCAAGCATCCAGCCATCGAACAATTCACCCGCAGCTTTACCCATGTACGCAATGATGAAGGACATCGCAAACTTCCCAGCAACACATGCGGTGAAGGCTCTCCACAGGCTGTAGTGCATCAATCCAAGCGGAATGAAAAGTAGATCATCAGGGAGGGGAGTAAGCGCGAAGATGAAGACTGCGAGCACCCCAAATCTTTCAAAAATACTCAACATCGCGTCCAGCTGGCGGCGGCGCTTTTTTCCCACCACATGCCTGCCTGCATATCCAAGCCCGTACCCAACTAGCTCTCCCCCCGCCGCTCCAAGTCCCGCCGCTATCGCGAGCAGAAAGGGATTAAAGGCTGGAGCGATTCCGAACAAAATAACCGTGTAAGGGATTGGGATGATGACCGAGCTCGCACCAATGAAGCTGAGCAAAGAGATGCCTGGATAGCCGATGTTCTTCCAAACGTCCTCGGATATTTTAGGGATGGCGATTGCTAGCATGGCGAATAGGATGACAACGGCTAGCACAACGACGATGATAAGTGCGGTGGTGACTGCTTTCTTGCGACATGAGAACCAACGCTTCATCATTTACACCTCATGATTTTCCGCGAGTCCTGCATCGTCCAAAACTCAAACGCCAAATACTCAACGTTGTCTAAGGTCTTGACCAATTCCGCAGTTATCCCTCACGCTACCTTACTTCATAGAAATCTTTTACCCTAACTACGTCCTTAGGATGGGGCGTCGAAATCTCGCGAATCAACATGGTTTTGGAGGCTATGAAACTGTGAACGACTTTGGGCTTGATGTGTATCTTCATCCCTTTCCTGAACCGCCTCCGCTTGCCCCGCTCGAACTCAATCCACCCAGCACCGCCTAGCACGTGAAGAATCTCATCCCTGACCTTATGATAATGGAGCGAGGTTCGGTAGCCGGCCATGATGAAAAGCAATTTTTCCATTCTTTTTTTGGTGAGTTCGAGTACTTTCTCATGACCCCAAGGTTTATCCGTGCGGTTTGAGTACTCCTTCCTGACCTCCTCTAAATCCTTCGCCGTGTCAATCGCCGCCCAAAATGGGTCCCTATCCTCTTTGTAACATGCAAGTTGTCCGCGGGCTGCAAGTTCTGGAAACGCCGTGCGTTCGATGTTCCCTGTCTTAAACTTCTCAAGCAGGGGCAGCACGCGCCTGGAAAAGCAATAGTAGCCTGCATTGATGTAGTGCTCGAGCAGCGGTTTCTCCTCGAACGACTTGATGCGACCCCCCTCGAGCCGCAGGATGCCGAAGGGACTCAGCATCCGTGTGACGAACATCGATGCTGAACAACGGGATCTTTTGAACTCTTGCATCATCCGCCTTGGGTTGATGTCCGCGACCACATCACCATTACTAACGACCACGTCCTCGTCAGCTTTCCTCAGGCCCAACCGGATGGCGTTGAGCGTGCCGAGGGGTTTTTTCTCGGCGACGTACTCGATTTTGAGTCCTCTGTACTCGCCGCCGCATTTTTGTCTAATTTTTTCACCGAGGTGGCCTGTAAGCAGAAACACGCGATCGATTCCAGCGCTCTTGTAGCCGAAAAGTTGCCTATCCAGAATCGTGTAGCCGGGCTTGAGCTCGAGCAACACCTTTGGTATCTTACTTGTTAGGGGACGCATGCGCTTGCTTAACCCTCCACATAATATCATGCCTATCAATCACCCACCTAATGTGGTTTTAATCCCCGCTCACTAAATATCTTAACTTTGGTGGACAAATGCCCGAAGCGAAACGCCAGCATCCTGAAGTGTCTATTATTATCCCAACCTACAACGAGCGAGAAAATTTGCCTTTGCTAGTTCAGAAGGTGAGTGAATCCCTGAGGGGTGTCAAATACGAGTTGATAATCGTGGATGACAACTCACCCGATGGGACCGGCAAATTAGCGGATGAACTTGCGAAAGAATTCAAGAACCTCAAGGCACTACACCGTAAGGAAGAGAGAGGACTCGCCACCGCCGTAATCTATGGTCTGAAGCATGCGCGCGCGCCAATGGTTTGTGTGATGGACGCCGACCTTCAGCACCCCCCGGAAAAAATCCCAGAGTTGCTCACGGCGATAGATGAGGGCGCTGACATCGCAATAGCGAGTAGATATGTACGAAAGGGTGGTGTAAAAAATTGGGGAAAACGAAGAAGGTTCATCTCAAGGGGAGCCGAGTTCCTATCGAGGCTCGCCATTCCCCGAGTCCAAGGATTGACCGATCCCCTCTCGGGCTTTTTTGCCTTTAGGCAAGAGGTCGTAAGCGGTGCCGAGCTGAATCCGGTAGGTTTCAAAATCCTGCTTGAAATTCTTGCCAAGGGGACTTGGAAAAAAGTTACCGAGGTACCATACGTCTTCGAGAAGAGAATTTATGGGAAGAGCAGCTTGGGTTTTGGGGAACATTTCAATTATTTGAGACACCTGTGGAGGTTGATGCGCGCCGTGGGGGAAGCAAGCCGTTTCTTGAAATTTTGTTTGGTGGGTGCAAGTGGCATCGCGGTGAATTTGGGATTATTGTGGATCCTGACGGAGGTCGTGGGTTTATTTTACCTCGTCTCCGCCGCCTTCAGCATAGAAACATCAATCCTCTCCAACTTCGCCT
>JAGMBM010000188.1 GCA_023129675.1 Hadesarchaea archaeon
GGAGTTGGGTACGCAAGCACGCGCGAGATCGGTCCATCCATACGAAAGGCCATTACCGCGGCGAAGCTAAACGTCGTAGAGATCGCTCGAGGCTGCGGGAGCTGGGAGTGTGCCTGTGGACGGCCTCACTCGATTCCGTTCGAGGTTACTGGGAGAAGCGGCAGCGTCCACATGACGATAAAACCAGCGCCGCGCGGACTTGGGTTGGCAGCTGCTGAGGTCCCGAAGACAATTCTTCGAATGGCCGGAATCAAGGACGCTTGGATTCATTCGCGTGGGCAGACGCGCACGACGCTCAACTTCGCCCTCGCTACCTTCGACGCCCTCAAGCATACCACGAGGGTAGCTCTTCGGAAGCCCCATAAGGAGCACGTCCTCATCGGAAAGGTCGGTGAAGAGAGTGGCTAAATTAGCGGTAATTAGGGTGCGCGGTAGCGTGAACGTGCGGCGCGATGTGAGGGAGACAATGCGGATGCTGGGCCTAACGCGCGTCAACCACTGCGTCGTGATCGATGATTCCTCCACCTCTCGCGGGATGCTGCATAAAGCGAAGGACATGCTTACATGGGGGGAGGTCGAGCAGAAAGTGTTAGAGAAACTCATTCGGAAACGCGGAAGGCTAACCGGTGACAAGCGCTTGACTGACGAATTCATTAAATCCCAAACTCCGTTTCAATCGTTAAGCGAGTTTGTCGCCGCGGTACATGCGGGCGAGGCCAAACTCGGAACGCTCCCTATATTAAAGAAAGTTTTCAGACTCCACCCGCCGCGAAAGGGGTATAAAGCAATCAAACGTCCATTTAAGGATTTTGGCGATCTGGGCTACCGCGGTGGGCAGATCAACGAGCTCGTCCTCAGAATGATCTAGGTGTTGTGAATGGTGGTACGAAGGCGGCGAAAGGTGCGAAAACAACGAGGCGCAAGAACTTACGGAAGGGGCTGCTCGAAACGTGGACGGGGAGCTGGGGAGAAGGGCGGCAGAGGGCTCAGTGGCGGCCACAAACAGAAGTGGCCCTACCTGCTCAAGTACATGCCCAAGCATTTTGGAAAGCATGGATTCACGCGCCCGCTCGCGGTGAGGAGGGAAATCGGCACGATCAACGTCGGCGAACTAGACGAGCGCCTCGATGAACTCCTGCAGCAGGGCATCGCCAAACGCGAGGAGGAGCGGATCGTGGTCGATGTTAAGAAGCTCGGTTTTGAGCGAGTGCTCGGCGGGGGGCGCGTCACCCACCCCCTCGAGGTCATCGCGAAGGAATTTGTGGAATCTGCAAAACGGAAACTCGAGGAAGCGGGCGGAAAGGCAATCGCAGGGTGAAGGCGATGGAACAGCCTGAGAGGCCGCGGTCCAAACTTTATACACTCGAACCCCTCGTACGAAAACTCCCCGAGGTCGCGGTTCCAAAGCGGCACGTTTCATTCAAGGAAAAGTTTATGTGGACGGGAATAGCCCTCATCGCCTTCTTCGTGCTGACCCAGGTCCCGCTCTACGGAATGGCCCCTGGGGCTGGGAGGGTCCCTTTCTTCGGGCAGCTGCGTTTCATACTCGCCAGCCACGGGGGGAGCTTGATGGAGCTTGGCATCGGGCCTATCGTCACCGCTGGCATCATCATGCAATTGCTCGTCGGAAGCAAGATACTCGGGCTTAATCTGAGCCAGTCCGAGGATCGCGCCCTCTTCACAGGCGTCCAGAAAATTGGGGCTATGGTCATGGGCATCTTTCAAGCATCGATGCTCGTGATAGCGGGGACATACGGGGTCGCCCTTGGCTCAAACGCAGGCATCTTCATCGTCGTCCAGCTCGCGATAGCGGTGATCATCGTGATCTACCTCGACGAACTAGTCTCGAAATACGGGTTCGGGAGTGGGATTAGCCTCTTCATCGTAGCCGGCGTATCGATGACCATTTTCGCGCAGGCGTTCAACCCGATAGCCACGGCTGAAACGGGCGGTGAGATCGCAGGTGCCATTCCAAACTTGATCAAAACCTTAATAATGGGAGGCAACATCTCCGACGCGTTTATCAGACCATGGCCTCTACCGAACATGATGGGTGTAATCGCGACGATTTTGGTCTTTTTCATAGTTGTCTACGTCGAAAGTATGCGCATCGAGATACCCCTTGCTTATGGCCGCTTCGGTGGCATCCGTGGGCGCTACCCAATCAAGTTTATGTACACCTCAGTCATCCCGGTGATCCTCGCGATGGTGGTGCTCGCGAACATTAGGATATTGGGGATGTTCTTCTCTCCGTTACAAGGAGTTTCCAATTATCTCAGCACCCCGAACGGCATCTTCGCCGTCGTGGCTGATCCGCTCCGAGCGGTGATCTACTTAGTGGTCTTGGTCCTGTTATGTATGGGCTTCGCTTGGATGTGGGTAAACATGACGGGGATGGGGCCCCGTAATGTGGCGGAGCAGCTCGATCGGTCTGGCATGCTCATCCCGGGCTTTCGCCGCGATATTAGGGTGATGGAGCGCGTGCTCAGTCGCTACATCACGGGAGTCACGTTGCTCGGCGGCGCAACCGTTGCTTTACTCTCCGCAGGCGCTGATTTCATGGGGGCTTTAGGCAGTGGTACCGGGATTTTGCTGGCCGTGAGCATTATGTATAGCCTCTACCAAGAAATAGCGAGGGAACGCGTGACGGAGATGTTTCCGGCGATGAGGAGGTTCTTTGGTGAATAAAGTGGTCGTCGTGACGGGCGTGCCAGGGGTTGGAAAGAGCAGCGTCATCGAAGGGGCGCTAAAGCAGCTCAAGGCTCAGGGCGTCGAGTACGGTTTCATGAACT
>JAGMBM010000189.1 GCA_023129675.1 Hadesarchaea archaeon
CGCTCGAACAACTCGCGGCGGAACCCGAGCACGGCGGTGTGGACGCGTGAGTTCACGTGGGCCTCCCTAGTTTTTTCCAGCTCCCCCTTGACCCCGACGAGTTCAGATTTAACCTCCTTCGCTTTGGCATCCGCCTCCTTCATGCCTTCCTTCGCCCGCTCCAGCTCAGTACTTAGGTCCTCGAGCAACTTCTCCAGACCGGTCCCCACAGACGAGCGGAGGGAGGTGTTGAAACTTTCGATTAGTTTGGCTCGCGCCTCGGTTTCGGCGTGGGCCCGCTCGTGGGTGATGAGTCGTTGGTAGGAAGCATCGAGCCCGAATTCCAGTTCCTTAAGCTTAGCCTCAAGCTCTTCTCCGCGCTTCGAGCTCTCGTTGAGTTCCCCCTCGATCTCCCCCAGCTCGGCCCGTAGCCCATCGAGCTTTCCGCGGAGGTTCTCGACAGCCTCCTCCTGCCGGATGCACTTCGCCCACGCGTACTCGAGCTCGAGCTCGCGCTTACGCTCCCCGAGTTCGCGCTTGCGCTGGAATCGCCCGTACTCACCCTCCCAGTAACGCAGCGTCTCTTGGGCTTTCTCGAGCAGGCTCCGGATCGACTCCTCCTCGCTGAGCGTGTGCGAAAGCTTCTCGCGTGCCTCTAGGATTCGCTCCCGGTACTCCCGGATCCCCACCGCCTCCTCGACGAGCTTGAGCCGCTCGCGGGCATCTATTGCACCGAAGACATCGATCATGTTCTGGTGCATGATAATGATCATGTTGTCGGGGTTGATGGAAAGTCGCTCGAGCAACCTGAGAACCTCACCCTTCATCACCGTCCGGTTGTTGGCCTCGTGCCAGTAGGTCCCGTCGCGGTTGAGGTAGCGGGAGAGCACGAGGGTGTCCGAGTTTATGCTGGGGATTGGGCGCTTTCCATCGTGGAAGGAGTTGTCGAAAACCACGCTCACCCGCCCGAGATCCTCCCCCCGGCGAATGAGGTCCCCGAGCCTCCGCGAGCGCTCGGTGTAAGTCTGCCCGAGGGCCACAGCTAGACCCAGCAGGATAGATGATTTCCCGGCGCCGTTTGGACCGCACACTAGGTTGAGCCCCGGCTTGAAGGGGATTCGGGCATATTGATAGCTCATGAAGTTTTCCAGGATTATCTCCCGGATTAATGCGCTTTTGAACATATGCATCATTTTAAATTTAGGGCTTCAACTTTAAAGCCCTCCCGCATTTAAGTTTGGAAGGTGGTCTAGGTGGTGCTGGTAGCCAAGATATTCGAGGTCCGAGAGCCGCTCGAGCTGGGCGTGATAGCCCGGAAGCTCAAGGACTTCGGCGAGGAGGAGCCCTACGAGCACGAGGAAAAGCGTGGGAAGCTCACGGCGGAAATTTTGGACCTGAAGCTGGAGGGTGACTCGCTGACAGGAATTTTCAGCAAGGACTTCGTGCTCAGCCGCTACTATAAACGTGGGCTAGTTGAAACCCTGGTCACAGAGGAGGTCCCATTTAGGATCAAGCGTTCAAAAGGGCGAACCTTTCTGGTCGTGCTCGCGCCTTCAAAGGCCCGCGGGGTAAAGAAGCTGCTGACGGACTACGTGGCGAACAAGCTCAGCGAAATCCTGTTTATCAAAACGGGAGCGATTGTTGAGACGAAAATCACCCACGAAACTCTAAAGAATCTTCATGAGTCAAATCCCCGCGCCACCAAGCTGATCTGGTTTGATGAAGTGGACATCCCAAACGTGGGAAAGCTCGCGCTCGCTGGGTCAGCGCTTGCCGATACCAAACTCTACCGCGATTATTTGGAGCACGGGCAGCTGTGGTATGTGGTGTTTGAGATACAAAAACGCGGGTTGGTGGTCGGGATGACCCGGAACTGCGTGGTGACGTTGTTCAGCGGGGTCGAGCAGCGCGAGTTCGTGGACTACGTGCTGGACGATGTGCTCCCGCTGATCTCGTGAGAAGCCAAAAATCGCTCGACCAGCTTGAGGCAGCCCATCGCTCGTGCCCGTTTTCTCAGGTCCTCGCGCGAAATCTTGAAGCGTTGCATCAACTTTATGACATGCTCCCGGTCGTGCGGGGCTTTCAGCGGGCTCCTGCAGGGGGAGGCGCTCGACGCAGCCTTGAACACGGCCAAGTCCACGGGCTTCGGCACAGGGATGTCGACGCCGAAGACTTCAGCCCCCCGAAACTTGATGTCGCGCCAGAATTCCTCGTCGGGTGTGATCTTCTGCTCGATGAGCTTGCCGCGTACTTTGGCGCGAAACCAAAGCCTCTTGAACATGACATCCGCCCCAATCCTGCCGTGCTGCCACCCCCATTTCGCAAAACCCGGTGCAAACCCTCCGAGAGGTTTTGTCTTTTTGAAGTCCATCCCAACCAAGGATAAACAGGCGGATTCAAAATCTGAGGAGTCATTGGTGATGAGGTCCATATCCAAAGTCCTTTTGAATATTCCATACGCTTGCACGGCCACTGCTCCGACGAATGTAAATTTTCTTCCCTGCATCCTCTCGACGAACTCGGCAATTAAGCCCCTCAGCTTTACATCCACACGACTGCCCCCAAGCTGAGCGTATCAACCATGTCGACCACTTTCCCCCGCGCATCCGCAAACTGCCTCCGCCAAGCTTCCTCCTCGACTTCGTCCGTTGGCGGCTCCTTGATGAGATTCCGCTTGAAGTTTAGGTGTGCCATCACCCGCCTTAGGTGTTTTCTCGCCTCTGGTGGTAGTTCCTTGAACCTCTCAGCGTTGAGGTGCTCACCTTTTGCTCTCATCGCTATCGCGGCCATATAGTCTAAGCCCGAAACGCTGATGGGCGTGTTGGGGTAGTTGGCATAGGCCTGAATCACCGCATCTTCAACCGAGGATATCTTGAAGTGGATGCCCTCCAGCTCGGCTTCCTCAAACTCGGCCGCCACCTCATCGCTGACTTGCGAGCGAATGTGCCCGAACCTCGTCACCTTTTTCCTTAGCTGCATCGGGTGTTTGCTCGCCAGCTCGATCGTCGGAGCGTGGTAGGGGGCGTGGTAGTTGAGGGCGGTCGTGCCTACTACATACCAGTCAAGCCCCTTTATCGCGGCGAAGAAATTCATGATTTCCCGGAACCTCACGTCAGGATGCTTAAGCGCAAGCCGCATCCCTGCTTCGCGCGGGGGCACCACCCTAAATTTTACCCTTCGGTTTTCCCGTCCTAGGCGCTCCAACAGCCCCTTTTGCTTGAGCACCCAGAAGGCCTTCTTACACATGGGAGGTGAGATTTTGATACGTTTGAGCGCCTCAGGTACGCTGACCGGCCCCTCGCCAAACTCGCCATAGAGCTTGCAGTAGGTTGCCCAGATTTCCTTTTCGATCATCAATATATACCATATAAGTATACATTAATAAGGTTTTCCAATTTATACCCATTTGGTAACTTTTTGCCCGGTGAAAGCCGAGTGTAGTGCCTAAACACTTGTGAAATTTTTAGATTTAGTTAGCACTACTATCGTTGATCGCCGAAAACGCTCGAGTCGTTCCAGTCATTTGGACAATCTTTGCCCGACCTGCTCCCGCCACATGCACATCTCGCAGTCCTCGCTCCGGGTTGGCGGGGTGGTTGCATCGATGATTTCCTTGGCCCGCGCAAGGGTGCTCAAGACCCTGCTCGAATCGACTGACGCGTGCACCGCGGTTATCTTGAACGGGAAGAGTCCATCTCTCAGGTCTCCGTGCTGAGGGGTGAAATATAGCAGCACGCCTCCCGCCACGGGCTGGTACCCGTTCCGCTCCAGCAGGTAGGCGTACCCGTCGAGCTGCATCTGGTAGTAGTACGGGACCTCCTCGGGGGGCCTGCCCGTCTTGTAGTCGACAATGTGATATTTTCCGTCGGGGGTCTTCGCCAAAGCATCGAGCTTTCCCGCCACGGTGATTCCTGTGGTCGAGTCAGTTGCCCTCAGCGTTTGGCTGGCGTCCAGGAACGTGCCACGAACGGGGAACCATTCAGGTAAATCCGAACCCCCGATGAACTGGCGCATGTACCCCTTGATCACGGAGTCCATCTGGGAGGTGATACGGGCGAAGATGGATGGGGGCGAACCCAACCGCTCGGCAATCCAGAAGCAGAGCGGGCAGTTGAGGGCCGATTGGAGGCTTGTAACGCTGAGCGTGATGGGTTGGGACATAGGGATCCCCACTAAATAAAACCGCCTTCAGTCAAAA
>JAGMBM010000019.1 GCA_023129675.1 Hadesarchaea archaeon
GCCATCAACTTTTGGGCCTTTATGATTTCTTTGTCGCTCACTGCTTCAGCAGTGCCTCCTGAACTCCGAATCGCTCGAATCGCTTTTGGACCGTTAACGGGGTTACCTATGCGAATCGCCGTGGCTATCGTTTCGGGTTTTTTGACTGGCTCGAATTTGTCAAGTCCCGCCTTGACAGCGTCAACAATCGGCTTCGCTCCTTCAGCCTGGATCCCCATCATCGCGGGTATTCCACTTGTCAGCCCGACCAAGTCGAACTCGAAGAATCCTTTGTAAATCGCCCATATGTTAGCGCAGTTCCCCATGGGGACCACCACGCGGTCTGGCACCTTCCATCCCAGTTGATCGGCGATTTCGAATCCTATCGATTTCTGGCCCTGAAGCCTGAACGGGTTTAAGGAGTTTAGAAGGTAGATGTCCTTCCGATCTTCACATATCCTGCGCACCATCGCAAGCGCCTCGTCGAAGTTTCCCTTAATCGCTATCGTGCGAGCACCGTAAACGAGTGTCTGAGCGAGCTTGCCGAGCGCCACCTTACCGCGAGGAAGCAGGACCACGCATCTCAACCCAGCCTTAGCCGCATATGCTGCGAGCGAAGCTGAGGTGTTGCCCGTCGAGGCGCACGCGACGGTCTTGGCTCCCAGCTCGAGCGCCTTCGTGATGCCGACCGTCATCCCCCGGTCCTTGAAGGAGCCCGTTGGGTTGCCTCCCTCAAATTTCACGTAGAGCTCCCGGACCCCGACCTCGCGAGCGAGGCGGTCGCAGCGGTAGAGGGGCGTCCCTCCCTCGCCCAGGCTGATGATTTTCGATTTATCCAAAATCGGCATGAATGTGTGATATTTCCAGACGCTCGGCGGCTCGGTCCTCAAACGCTTGCGATTGAGCTTCCGCTTCAGCTCGCTTGGCTCGAACTCGACTTCAAGCAAGCCTCCGCATTTTGGGCACGTGTAAAATCTCTCGTGGATCTTGAACTTGCTGCCGCACTCGATGCACTCCTGCCGCAAGTCTAGCCCCCGAGCGTTCGATGGATGTCTATCAAGTCGCCAAGCAATGAGCTCGAAGTCTCCTTTGGACCCGCCCCGAAACCTGTAATCGAGATTTCCCGCGCCAAATCGAGCTCGAAAGTTACGGCGTTCAGGGTGCCACTAACGGCGAGTGGGTGCCCAAGAGGGACGAGCTTCGGCCCCACCTCGAGCAAGCCATGTTTCGCAACCCCGATGAGCTTTATCGTGTGCCCCGCCTCCCGAGCCAGTCGAATCGCCTCTGGCTGAACCCGTGTAATGCCCGCTATCTTGACATCCCCGAGCCTCGCGTTCATACCCAGCAGGGAGTTCGCTAGGATCGTGATCTTGCATGCAGTGTCGATGCCCTCGATGTCGAGCGTCGGATCCTTCTCGGCTACCCCTAGCTCCTGGGCCTCCCTGAGGACTACCTCGAAGGGGGCGCCCTCCGTGCTCATGCGTGTGAGGATGTAGTTCGTGGTTCCGTTGAGCACGCCTCGGATCTCACGGATCTCGTTTCCAGCCAACAACTCCTTCGCGAGCCCCACCACCGGCACGGCTCCACCCACCGAAGCTGAATACCTGAACTCCACGCCGCATCGTCTGGCTAGCGAGTCGAGTTCCCTAAAGGCGACCACGAGGGGGCCCTTGTTCGAGGTTATGACGTGCTTCCCCGCTCGCATCGCGCGCTTGATGTGGGTCAGGCCGGGCTCCCCCGTCTTGATGTTGGTTGGCGTGAGCTCGTAAACGACATCGGCCCCGACCCCCTCGATCACCCGATGGGCGAGCTTGCCCCGCTTCCCGCCCTTGTATGCAGCTACCGTTCCCGCTTTCTTGGTGACCTTGAGCAGCCTCGTTAAATTGAGCCCCTTCTCATCAACCACGGCGCCGAACTCGTCGACGGCTGCAACCACGCGCGGGATCAAACCGTGGCTCTTGCGCAGGAAACTCGCCTTTTGGATGAGCACGCGGCTAAGGCCCCTGCCCAAATTTCCGAAGCCGACGAGCACTACGCGCATTTAACCCGCCTCGAGCGAAGTTATCATGAGCAATTTTTTTCTGTCGGCGATACGTTGCAGGTTGGAAAGGGCTAGGTTCACGCGCCTCTCATCGTCCGCCGTGATCGTCATTCGGGCAGCCGATTCCTGACCTGGCTCACCCATCGCGAGACTTAGGTCGGAAACCCTTGCACCCTTAAGGGCGTTTAGGCGCTCGATGGTGTCCCTAATGTCGGTGTGAATGATGTGACCTATCAACAAAGCCGTTGCCCTCACGGCGCCCTCGCGCTCACCAAGCTGGGTGATCCGCACCCCTCTCGCCCGAAGTGCCGCCAGAATTCGGTTGAGCCTCGCCCGTTCACCGACCTCGAAAACCAACATGACGGGTACCCGCCCGAGCGGCGTCTTTCGCTCGCGCTGGTGCATGATACTTTGGATGTTTCCCCCGAAGCGTGAGATCGGCTCGAGCGCCTTGAGGAGCTGCCCAGGGACATCCTCGAGCTCCATCACAATTCTTACCAGCAATTCCTCACCCTCTCTCGATTACCTGAACCGTTAGCGTAAACGCCCCCTGTTTCAAATGATGAGGAATCGCCTTAAATATTGCTTCTGGACGATTGAGTCTTAGCGGCTCATGTAAGACGATCAAAGTTGGAGCAATTTATCCATGAATTTGTAGCCCTCTAAAATGCCAAATGATCCCTTCTTAGCTGAAAATTCATTAAAGGATTTCACCGCATCTTTCTGATCCCTCGTCGAGTAAATCGCGAACGGCACGGGATCTGGGACGTGAATCCTAACCTTTATCGGCGTTAAATGGTCGGGCAGGATTGAGATAGCGTATTCATCTTTTAACCCATCCAATATTTCTCCAAGCAGACGGGAATCGATATTTTCAATCGCTTCGATTTTCCTCTCGACATCGCCCGCGTGTCCAGCTTCATCCGGCGCCTCCACGTGGATGAAGACCAAGTCATGATTCTTCAAAGCCTTTAGCCCAAACTTGGCCTTATTTTCATAGTTCGTGTCGTAGTAGCCGGTGGCCCCTGGAACCTCAAGCTTACTCATGCCAGCGCATATCCCTATGCCTTTAACTAAATTTACGGCCGACACGACGGCTCCTTTAATCCCATATTTTTCAACCAAGGTTTCCATCCTCGGCTTTTTCCCCTGCCCCCATACCCAGATCATGTTGGCAGGTTTCTTCCCCATTTTTACCCTAGCGATGTTTGTCGGGTGATTTGAGAGGATTTGTTTTGAATTCAGGATCATCCCATTCAAAGTTTTGGCAACTTTGCTGTTCTTCGGCTTAACCAGGTGCTCGCTGAGTCTTTCGCCGACGATTTCATGGGGCGGCGCTGTTTTGAGTTTATCCGAACCCCTCGGTGCATTTCTCATTACAAACAGATGCCGGTAGCCAACGCCCGCGTAAAAATTACCCAAACGCCCATAAGCCCCTTTCACCGCGCTTATCAATTCCCGAGCTTCCTCGGTGGTTATGTGGCCGGCGCTGTAGTCCGCTATTATCCCTCTCTCCTCCGTTATCAGGTTACATCTGAAGGCGAGGTCCTCTTTCCCCAATTCAACGCCCGTGCCCGCGGCCTCTAAGGGACCTCTGCCAGTGTGATACTTCCTCGGATCGTAGCTCAGTATGGACATTATTGCGATATCAGAATCCGGCTCCATTCCTCTCGGGACGGTTTTCAGCAGCCCATTCCTACCGTGGGAGGCAATCCAGTCCATATTAGGCTTATCTGCGACCTGCAAGGGGGTTTTCCCTCCGAGTTCCTCCAAGGGGTAGTCAGCCATCCCATCCCCAACGACTATGATAAATTTCATTTGCTCGCCCTAGACTGATTATCTCAAATACTATTTTTGATTTTGTAAACTCCCCAGTTTACACATTGAGTGATTTATTCACAATAAACAGTCCCTATCCTAAGGTATGCAAGAGGTCAGGTCAATTAGGCCTCATGCGGGGATATCGTCTTCGCCTCGGGATCGAAATAATCAGCAGCTCCCCCTTCAGCTCAACCTCTCGCTCGCCCGGCGCTGCATACGGAGGGAGTTCGAAAGCTCCGAAATACGCCTCGCCGCTCGGCTTCCGCGCGATGACCTCGAGCGTGTTGCCAAGCTGCCTTATCTCGACGTCCTTCTTTTTGACCCCGGGGGTTTGCATCGTCAGCACGACTTCGTCGAGGCGCTCTACCTTTCCGCAGTTCGTTTCGAGCATGCGGGTTACGGGTTTGATCTTCCTTCGTTCAACCTTAGGTGGCTTCGGCTTCTCCACCGGTACTTCAACTGGTGCTTCAGCAGGCGCTATCCTCATCAGGCGCCTACCTATCGGTGTCACTTTTACCTCGGGTTTGCCTTCGCCGTGGTCCCTTATCTCCACTTTAAACCCTGCAACCCCCGGCCTTCGCTCGAACTCACGGAGCTCTATTTTGAACTTGCGCTCCATCTCCCTGAACTCACGATCAAACCCTTTGAGCATGCGCCACAGGCGCCTGAAGAACTCATCGTCGAACGGGTCGTGCGCCATTTGCCCACCAAAATCAAATGTTTCAGCTGGCACTTATACTTTAGGAGTGGGCGCGGGTGTCTCCACCGTGGGAAAATTGAAACTGCGCTCAGCGATTACTCCTCTATCAGTTCCTCGTAGGGTGCCACTTCTGAATAGAGGCACTCGCCGTTCGAGTAGTAGTCGCACTCCGGACAGCACTCATTCCGGTTCTCGCACTCATCGTACATGTAGCACCTAAAACAGCACTTGGCATTTTCCTCCTCCAAGAATTTCGTTTGATATTAGAAAAAATCGTTTATTTAAAGCTTTCGAGAATTTTGGGAAAGTTATTTATGGAAGTTAAGCTAATTTTTTCACGCGCCGAGAGAGCAAACCGGAAGAGCCTCTAGAATCGGTCTTGGTGGATCCCACTGGATAGGTGCCTTATGGAGCTAAGCTAGCTCAAAAGGGGACCTGAACAGCAGGCTGTCTAGGTTGATTCAAAAGCGCTCGAAGGGTTGTGGCGTGGAGAACTCGTAAGGGAAATCTGCACGGTCTGTGAAGGATCGGAGCGATGTGGTTCGGCGGGCTGCCCAAAAAGTGGTTCGGACGGGCTACGTCATCTACAATCATCGAGTGGCTCGCGGCTCTTATCTCGGCGCGCCTTTTGATAAAATGTGGTGCGTGTGTGGACGTAATCCGCGAGTTTGACCCCTGAGGCGATCCCCTCTGTACCTGCCCGAAAAAATATGGGTTTAATTCCTACACCGGCTGCGCGTACCGATGCATCTACTGTTACATCACCTCCTATATCCCGCGAGCTTTCGAATGTCGCATGAAGAAAAATTTGATCGTACGAGTCAAACGCGATCTCCAGCGGGTGGACACGCGCCGGGTCATTAGCATGTCCAACAGCTCCGACCCCTACCCACCGATCGAAGCGAAGCTCAAGCTGACCCGCGCCTGCCTCGAACTCTTCCTGAGTGAGGGCTGCCGGGTGCATGTGATAACGAAATCTGGCCTCGTTACCCGCGATGTCGACCTACTCTCGCGGCTGCCCTCGGTGGTCAGCTTCACTATAACCACTCTCAAAAGGGATTTGGGCCGAAAACTTGAACCGCGAGCGCCTCCGCCCGAACGAAGATTAACGGCAATGAGGAAACTCTCAGACGCCGGCGTGCCCGTGAGCCTGCGCTTCGACCCAATCATCCCCGGCCTAAACGACACTGAAATCGAACAAATCGTTAAAGCTGCTGCTGATAATGGCGCCAAACATGTAACTTCATCGACGTTCAAACCCCGCCCCGATAGCTGGCATCGCGTTCGGCGAGTTTTCCCTAAAGCCAACGCCAAGCTCGCGCCTTTGTACTTCGAACGTGGCGGACGGCATCATAATAGCTGGTACTTGCCGCGCGAACTCAGGCTCGAACTCATGGGGCAGGTCAAAAAAGCGTGCGATGAAAATGGCCTCACCTTCGCCTCCTGCCGCGAAGGGCTGCGGGAGCTGACGACCGGTGCGAGCTGCGATGGGAGTCATTTAATTTCAAGCTGATTTATTTCAAGACCTCGCCCGTCTTCGAGTACCAAAGATAAAGATCCAGCTCACCAAGTGTGAGCCCAAGCTTCCGCGCGAGCCCCTCTAGCTTTCTCTCTATCTCCAGATATCGTCCACGCGTCAGCGAGCGGGGTACTCCATCTATCAATCCATGTTCGTGCAGCACGCTGAGCACATGCCGGTCCAAAATTGCCACGTCAGTGAATCCCACGTTGCGCAGGAAATGGCTCGATTCCTTATAGCCTACACCACTCACGTTCTCAGCCAACCACCCACGAGCCTGCCGCGTATCCGTGAATCTCTCGATGATACCCTTTATGTTGCGAAACTTGCGTGCCTCGATGATGAAACGCGCCCGGGTGTTCGGAAATCGATGTCCCGCAACCTTTAGCCTATGCCCGAGCTCCTCGAGCGGGAGCGTCAAAAATCCCTCGCTGCCCAGCTCGCGCTGAATCTTGATTCCCAGCCTCGCGGTCGAGTTCGCCGTCAGGATGCAGAAGCAAAGCTCCGAGAACCATTCTTCGTTGCCCTTGCGGCCGAGACCCTCGAACTCTCGAATTCTCCGAGCTATGAGTTTGCCTATCTTGCCCCGCCTCAGCTCATTTACCTTGCCCACTAAATCCGCGCTCACCAATTTGCCCCAACTTTATGGGGATACAAACTGTTTAATGCATTGCTTAGGCTAGGCGATCGAGAGCTTTGTTTGGACTGGGGCGAGCTGCCACGGGCGGGCGTATTTCACCAATCCGCGTGCCACCCTTGAAGGTTGTACCCACTCAAACGCTCGCGCGTCAGCCGGGCTGGAATCAAGCACGGAAAACTCTGCCACTTTATCTGGGGCAATGGGGACTGAAACCAAGCCCGACTCCGGGTTGAGGCTCATCGGCGCCAGCAATAGGCCTCGTCTCACCCGAAGCTCAGAAAGGAGGCAGGTGTCCGTCCCTTGCTTTATCTCAAGGGGGGAAGAAGCGCCATCGATGTGGATGCTCGAACGGCGCTCGGTTAAATAGCTCGCGATATAACTTGTCAGCCTTTTCTG
>JAGMBM010000190.1 GCA_023129675.1 Hadesarchaea archaeon
GCCACCGCACGAACTTGGAGCCAATCCTATAAATTATTTAGCACTGCCCGTCGACTCTCGACCATGCGCCAATTACTCACAGGCATGCTCCTCCTAGCAATTTCGATGGGAATGGCCGGACTAGCGCTGCCCCTATACGCGAAGGACCTAGGGGCGAGCTATACCGAGATCGGAATGCTCGGCGTGGCTTACGTGGTCTTTTTAATCCTCTTCTCGGTGCCGGTTGGGCGCGCGGGCGATCGTCGAGGCAGAAAGCCCCTCCTCGTGCTCGGGTTCTTCCTTACAGCATGTGCGCTGGCCCTCTACTCCCTCGTGGACGTAGTAATCTTGCTCATTGCCCTCCGATTCTTCCAAGGGGCGACCGAGGCGCCGATATGGGTCAACGCCCAGAGCGCGGTCGCTGATCTCTCGGGGCGGGACGAGCGGGGGCGAGCGATGGGTACCTACGGGACTTCCTGGGCGATTGGTTTCGGGATAGGGCCGTTCATGGGCGGGGTCCTCTATGCAACCATCGGAGCTGCGCAAACTTTTCTGCTGAGCGCGCTCGTCGCGTTCATCGCCACCGCCATCATCGCGGGGATGCCCTTACCAAAACCCAAACTCGTGGCAAGAAAGTTACGGCTGCGCAGCATCTGGCCAGCGTGCTTCGTGGGACTCATTTATGCGGGCATCGTGTCAGTCATCTTCCTTCTTTTCCCAGTCTACGCTTTCAAAGCACAGCCTGAAGGAGGGCTAGGCATGTCAGAAGTTGAGATCGGCCTCCTCATCGCGCTCTTCGCGGGAATTCGGGCGGCGCTTCTCGTGCCCATGGGAAGCCTCTCGGACCGCATCGGCCACCGCTCGATCATCTTGGCCGGGATGTTTGGGTCCGCGCTCGCCTTGGCTGGCATCGCGCTTGTCTCCGGATACTTGGCGCTCGCGGTCATCATCTCCATCATGGCCGCTGCCGAAGGGGCGATCTACCCCGCAGTGATGAGCATGATCTCGAAGGCCGGCGAGGGAAAAAATCTGGGCTATGTGATTGGGATCTTCAACGCCGTAACCATGGTGGGGTGGGGGCTGTTCCCGGGAGTGGGTGGGGCGCTCGCCGACGTCTATGGCCCGACCTCGCCCTACCTAATGTGCGCGGTGGTTGCTCTTGTCGCGTCGGTGCTGCTCTGGAAGCTGCTTCCGAAGAAGTAGTGGTGCCGGGGGCGGGGATCGAACCCGCGAACCTCAGGATTTCTCACATCATCTCGTAATCAGCACTCACAACCGACGATCAGGTTATGAGTCCTGCGCTCTAACCAGGCTGAGCTACCCCGGCAAGTTAGAAATCTGTGCGCCTCGATTTTAACTTTAACGTCGCGCGAGTGATAAACATTTGACAT
>JAGMBM010000191.1 GCA_023129675.1 Hadesarchaea archaeon
CCCGAACACCACGGTCGCCCAAGCAGCAAAGCTCATGGCCGAGCGGGGGGTTGGAAGCATCATCATCGTGAAAAGCAAGAAGCCCGTTGGAATCCTGACCGAGCGCGACCTACTCATGAAAGTCGTGAGCTTGAACCTGATGCCCAGTAAGGTCAGGGTCGGCAAGATCATGTCGTCTCCCATACAGACGATCGGCCCCGACGCGGATATCACCGAGGCCGCGCGGATAATGGCCCGCAGCAAAATCCGACGTTTGCCCGTGGTCGAGCGCGGAGCCCTCATAGGCATCCTCACCGCGAGCGACATCACCGCGATCTCCCCTGAGCTCATTGGTGTCGTGACAAGTCCCGAAGTGCCAGCACGCGAGGAAATCGAGCAGAGCGTCTGTGAAGTCTGCGGCGAGGTTACGACTGCCCTCCACGAAGTTAACGGCATGTGGGTCTGTGAGCACTGCCGCGACACCACGGGCGGGTAGATGTTGAAATGGCATGCCGGGACTTGCTCATGCGAGCCAGCGTTAGCGACGTGATGCAACCCTGCCCTGTTTTTGTCAGCTCACACGATCTCGTCACTCGGGCCCGGGCGGTCATGCGCTCGAGCGGCTTTCGAACCCTTCCCGTCATCGATGGAGGGCGGCTCGAGGGCATCATCACCGCCCGCCAGATTATTCGCATCACCTCGACCCGCTCCAACATCCCCGTCGCAGGTATCATGTTTCCACCCCGGCTCATCGCAACTCCCGCCAGCAACTTGGTCGAGCTCGCTAGGGATATGGTCAAGCTTGGAATCTCAAACGTGCCCGTGGCCCAGAGCTACAGCGATAAGACCGTGATCGGGCTCATAAGGTTGGATGGCATCCTCAAAAAAATCGCGGGTGGGATGAAGTCGAAGCCCACGGTTGGTGACATCATGACCCGAAATGTCGTAACCTGCGAGCAGGACGACGAAATATCTCACGCCTGGAGCACCATGGAACAAAATCGCTACTCGGGTCTGCCCGTCACGCGCTACGACAAGCAAAAACACAAGCTCGAAGTCATCGGCATGGTAACCCGATCTGACATCATTCGCTCGGGAACAATCCGATTGGCGGGGGAATCGGTGAAAGGGGGGCGCCCACCCACCAAAGTGCGAAGCCTCATGCGCACCCCCGCGATAACCGCCACCCCAAGCATACCCGTCGCCGAAGCGATCGAACTTATGCTCCGACGCAACGTGGGCAGGCTCCCGGTCGTCGATGATGGCAATCTCGTGGGGATCGTGAGCCGCTCCAATGTCATAAGAACGGCATGTGGGTGATAGGATGCGAAGATTTCCCCACTACAAGTCCATTAAGCGTGGGCCGCTGGCTTTCGAGTCGAAACTCCACCGGGAGGAAGGGAACATAATGCCCCTCGCGCGAAAAACCGTGATAACGGTCCCACCGACTACGCGGATAAAAGATGCAACTGAGCTTATGGTCGAACGGGGCGTGCGAAGGTTGCCCGTGGCGAGCCCTGGCATCAAAAAACTTATGGGTATTGTCCGCACGCGCGACATCATCGACTTCTTGGGCGGGGGCGAGAAATTCAGGATTGTGCAGGTGAAGTTGAAGGGTAACTTTTTCGCCGCGGCTAACGAGCCCGTGCGAACGATCATGTCCGAGCGGGTGATCCACGGCACCACCGATATGTCGATAATCGATGCAGCGAGGCTCCTCCTCCGAACCGGTGTCGGCGGTGTGCCCATCCTCGACGGGCGCGAGCAGATTGCCGGTATCGTTTCCGAGCGTGATTTCATCTCATACGTGCCAGCCACGACCGGAACCCCCGTGAGCTACTACATGACCCGCCACGCAATCACTGCGGAACCCGAGCTTCAAATTCGTGAAGCCGCTCGAAGGATGATTTCCCGAGGGGTTCGCCGTCTACCCGTGGTGCGCGAACGAGAGCTGGTCGGCATCGTCACGAGCGTCGACATCCTTCGATACTTCGGGACTAGCAAGGTGTTCGAGCACATGCTCTCGCAACGCTTGGACGAGGCGATGTCTGTGGGCATTGAAGAGATAATGACTCGCGACGTGCTGACCGTAGCACCTGAGACCGACCTCGGCGAGGCCGCGGGGCTCATGCGCGAGCGGGGCTGCGGTTGCTTGCCCGTGATCGAGCGAGGTGAACTCAGGGGGATAATAACCGAGCGCGACATG
>JAGMBM010000192.1 GCA_023129675.1 Hadesarchaea archaeon
AGCAGAGCTGAAGCGAACCGAGGGGTCGCGGAGGCCTACACCGTCGCGGGACCGCATGATATCGTGGTGAAGCTGAAGGCGGAGAAGTTTGAGAAGGTCGCCGAGGCCGTGACCCGGAAACTTCAAGATCGGCGGGGTCAAGAACACCCTAACTCTTTTTGTATTTGAGTAAGAGATTCAGATGTCCGTTGCATTCGTCCTCGTGAACACCGAACTGGGGCGGATAGAGGATGTGCTCGACAAGCTGCTCCAAATAGACGAGGTCGTCGAGGCATACTCCGTAGCCGGGCCCTACTCGATCGCGACGAAGGTTGAAACCGACACGTTCGACAAGTTGGTGAAGGTGATTCCGGAAAAGCTCCACAAGATCGACGGCATAACCAAGACCATCACCCTGCTTGCTTTCGGCACGGGGCGAGAATTCCGAACCGATGCGTGCTAGCAGGTGAAGGGGCTGGCGCAGCGAAGGGGCATGAAAACTCTCTATGTGCTCTACAGGAATTGAAAACAACTAAAACTATGCGGTTACGGCACTCGAGTAATCACGTATGGGTTCTAAAATTTTTATTCATAATGGCACGTCAGTTCGCCCATCATCAGTATCATCGCCAAAGCTCAGACGATGTCTTGACATCATCCGTGCCAATTTAGAAATGGGGTTCCTCGGATAAGAATTTTGTGGAGATGGAATGGGTTCGTTTATTCGGCCACTTCTGGTGCTCGGTTTTTCCATTTCATACTGTTATTACTTAACTAATAACCGAACATCTTCTCCGGCTTCAGCACCTCAGGCATCCTGACGGGAGGCAAAACCTTCGCGATGGCTCGGTCGAAATCCCCTCGCTCGACCCCCTCCCGCCCATCGCGGATCGCGAACATGCCGGCCTCGGTACAGATGGCCTTGACGTCGGCACCAGTTGCTCGTTCGGTCCGCTTCACTAGCTCTTTCACGTCCACGTCCTTCGCGAGGTTCATCCCCTTCACGTGAATTTTGAAGATGATAACTCGTGCCTCTTCATCGGGCAGAGAGAAGTGAATGAGCCTATCGAAGCGCCCAGGGCGGAGCAACGCTGGGTCGAGGATGTCCGGACGATTGGTCGCGGCCAAGATTTTGACATCGCCTCTAGGCTCAAATCCATCCACTTCTGCCAGCAACTGCACGAGGGTGCGGTGAACCTCGCGGTCGCCGCTCGTCGAGGTGTCGAGGCGGCGGGCCCCGATCGCGTCCAGCTCATCGATGAAGACGATCGAGGGCGCCTTCTCCCGGGCCAGTTCGAACATCTCGCGCACCATCCGTGCCCCTTCGCCGATGTATTTCTGCACGAGCTCGGAGCCTATCACGCGGATGAACGTCGCGCGGGTTTCGTGGGCAACCGCTCGGGCAAGCAAGGTTTTCCCTGTACCCGGAGCGCCGTAAAGAAGCACCCCTTTGGGCGGCTCAATCCCCACCTTCTTGAAAAGCTCCGGCTTGAGCATGGGAAGTTCAACGCTTTCCCGAATTTCCTGAATTTGGTTCTCCAGCCCGCCGACATCCTCATAACTGACATCGGGCGCCTCTTCGATTTCCATCCCCAACACGAGCGGGTCCTTCCTCGAGGGCAGCACCTCCATTATGCTGAAGTTTCGCTGGTTGAGCGCTACCCGCGTGCCCGGCTTGAGCTGCTCGGGCTTGATGAATTGTGATGCGGTGACGACGAAATGCGGTCCGGTGCTGCTCCGAACGATCGCGCGCCCATCTTCGAGCACATCAAGGAGGGTTGCGGAAATCAAGGGTGGCGCGCGGATGCGGTCGAACTCGGCTTGGAGGCTTCGGAGCTCTCGCTCGATGCGCACGTATCGGCTCTCGAGTGAGCGTTTCTCGCTCTCCAAATCGCGGATGCGGTGCTCCAAGCTGTGGATGTAATCCGTGACGTAGCTCTCATCAAAAGCGCTGGTCCTCGGCCCCTTGGGTTTGGCTGCGTCTGACATTTTCTCTCCTTGGAATACTTTGTCGAGGTGCTTTTAAGTTTTCAGTGGAAATTGGGGTCGTATTGAACAGCGCTTGAGGAGATGCAA
>JAGMBM010000193.1 GCA_023129675.1 Hadesarchaea archaeon
CATCCCGCCTACCAAAGGGCATGACGAACAACGCGCTGATGGAGCTCGTCGCAAAGGGCTATGCAAAGCGGGTAGCGCGACAGAAGACCGCAGGCTACTACATCACGAAGTGACTAGTTGCGGTCGATTCGCGTTGCTCATCCAAACTTTCCCGAGTTGGTTTACAAGAGTTTGTCAAAGCCAGTAGCGCTTTATCCAACGAGTCCCAAAATCAATATTGATGAAGCGAGTCGGAGTTGCTGAACTTCCCCTGCACGGGGGCAAATGTCCGCCTTGGTTGTTTGGCCGGATGAAGCGTTTGGGTGGGGCAATAGCTGAGATCATCGTGTACGAGTACGGGAGGCGAGAATTCCTCCGCAGACTCAGCGACCCCTTCTTTTTCCAAGCTCTGGGTTGTGTGCTGGGGTACGATTTTCACAGTTCGGGTTTAACCACGGTGACGATGGGTGCGCTCAAGGAGGCACTGAAGCCAGAGGAGCTTGGCATAGCGGTCTGCGGCGGTAAAGGCAGGGTCTCTAATCGAACACCCAATGAGATTGAAAAACTAGCTGATGCATTTCCCATCCCGAGTAAGAAAATCGAATCGCTCAAGTATGCCAGCCGGATGTCCGCAAAAGTCGACAACACCTGCCTGCAGGATGGCTATCAGCTCTACCACCACTGCTTCGTGCTGAGCGAGGACGGCGATTGGGCGGTGGTGCAGCAGGGCATGCACGAGCGATTGGCACGACGCTATCACTGGCTCTCCGATGACATTCGCAGTTTCGTCGAGGAGCCCCACACGGGCATCGCGGGTGATCGGCAAGAAGAAGTGGTGCTCGATATGACCGCGCGCGATAGCGAGGAAACACGAAAGACGAGCCTTGACCTCGTGCGCGACGACCCGAGGCGGTTAGGGGGCTACGTTCGGGAAACCGAGCAGCGGTCGCTCGACGATTACCTGGCGCGTTCGCCGCAAGTGCTCACCCTCATAATGCCGACCCAGCACACGATCTCGGACCTCACCGAGCGAACGATGGCGGCGCTTCGCAAAGCCTACGAACTCCAGCCCTCGAGCTATGAAGAGCTAGTGGCCATACGGGGAATCGGGCCAAAAGCCGTGAGGGCGCTCGCGCTGGTCTCGGATCTCATTTACGGGAAATCACCTTCTTGGCGAGACCCCGCCAAATACAGTTTCGCTCACGGGGGTAAGGATGGGATTCCATATCCGGTCGACAGGAGGACTTACCAGCGGACAATCGAAATCCTCGAAAGTGCGACCCAAGGGGCGAAGGTCGGGCAAAAGGAAAGGCTGAATGCTGTCCGGAGGTTGCACGAGTTTCTCGGGTGAAAAAGCTATTTTATTTCCCAATTCCCCTTTGACTTGAGCAATTCAGCTGCTGCCAAAGCTATTCGAAATCCGCCTGCGTATTTCGCCCCTTTATAAAGGACCTCCACCCAAAGACTCGGCGGGACAGAAGCAAGGGGGGTCATTAAGTGAGAGTGAACTTTGGCGCAAGAGAGAATCAAAAACGACTTTTCCAATCTGCAAAGGGGACAGCTACTTGGAAAGAATTTTATAAAAAAGTTTCAAAAACGATGCGCGACCCCCCGACGTTCAAAGTATTTGAAGCTTGGGTCTACGGAAGGTATCTACCACCTTATGAAGTTGTAAAAGCGATCAACAGGTTAATTGGTAAAAGTAAAAATCTGGCTGAACTGAACATCAAGTTAGTCTCAGACAATTGGGGAAGTGTCAAGGGTGGAAAAAATAAAATCAAAGCATATGGCACAAATCTGACTAAGGTGGATATGGCAAAAGGCGGAAGAAATGCTTCCAAAGATCCTAAACGATTGAAGAGTATATCTCATTTGGGCTTTTTGAAAAGGTGCAAGCGCAAGTTTCTGGGACCAAATAGAGAATCGCTATTCAATAAATTGGAAAAGGAAGTTGCAGAAACATTGCATGCAAATGGAATTAAGTACAAATATGAGCCCATAATACCACTCGAAGAACGGTTTGTTATACCTGATTTTCTTTTGAAAGGTGAAGTTGCTATAGAGTGCACAGAGTGGACGAACGTAAAGGAAAAATCATATCAATTAGAAAACAAAATCAAAAGACTCTTGGCATCAAAAGTAATAAAACGTGCAATAGTTGTTACAAATCAGGGTTTGCTTCGAAGTTACCAGAAAAGTTTAAACAAGTTCGCTACAATCATCACAACCGAGCAACTTGTGCAAGCGTTGAAGGTCGGATGATGAATAATAAAATATTTATCCCATCCATTTCATTTTAAATTGGTCCCGCGGCCCGCGGTAAGGCGCCCGAAAAGCGCCCCGTAAACTCAGTTTGGTAGAGTGGTCGGCTGTAGACCCAAGCCGAAACCGACATGTCGCCGGTTCAAACGTGGCAAGGCCACTGAAAATCCGGCCCGCGGGACCACCTAAACAAGCTTTTTAATTCCAAAACCTAGAATTAATCGGGCTGGCGGTCACAGCGGCGGGGAAACTCCGGCACTCATTCCGAACGCCGAAGATAAGCCTGCCAGCGATCTAGACTGTACTGTGTTCCGAGAGGGCACGGAAACTCTAGGACGCCGCCAGCCCACTTAAGTAAAAACTTATTATTAGCGTAGCTAGTTTTATTTGGGCCCT
>JAGMBM010000194.1 GCA_023129675.1 Hadesarchaea archaeon
AATTCTAACAAATTTCCTTAACTACTTTGTTCTTATTCAAGGAGGAAAACTGCAGATACGATGGGCAAAGTTGTTACTCTTTTCTTTTTCCTTTCTCTACAAGTTCTTTGACCGTAACTCCACCCACTACCCAGTTCTCTCCTGGATTCTCATAGAATATCACGGAAATAGCCTCCTTCGGTAGTCTTGGGACCGCGTTCATTAGGAGGTCACATATATCGTTGGCCATTTTGACCTTTTGTTCTGAGGATAACTCCCCTTCAATCATACTAATTTCAACCAGAGGCATATCACCACTGATTTCCTATTCTATGACGCCACGCTTATAATAAGTTAACATTTTGCAGGAGTAATTTTTAGTTAACTACAATTTGTTAAAAATTTGATTATCGCGGGAGTAGTTGGGTTTAAACCCTGAAGAAAAAAACTTGATTGGTTCCATGAAGCGTTTTTGCTACTGGTGCGGTGCGCTCGAGGCGGAGCGTGGCCCATTGATCGGGGGGCTATGCCAGCGGTGCTTCGCCGAGGGGAATCGCCTCCTTCGGGCGCCCGCGGAGCTCGAGGTCACCATCTGCGGACGATGCGGGGCCCACTTGATCGGGAAGCGGTGGCATGAGGCGGGCGAAGGAGATGCCATCGCTGACGCAGTTCGAGCGACCGTCCTTTCGAGCCTAAAGGTTGCGCGCCTGACCGATGCGGGTATAAAGTTCCTCCGTCCACATGAGGTGCCCGAACTCGAGCTTCGGGTCGAGCCAGAGTTGACCGAGGGGGTGATTAAAATCAGGGCTCACGGGAAAGTTCACGAGCTTCAGGTCAAGCCCCAGCTCGAAGAGGCGCGCGTAAAATTCTCGCTCAAGCGGAGTACCTGCGACGTGTGCGGCCTCAAGAGTGCCCGCCACTACGAGGCGATTCTACAGGTGCGAGGGAAGCTCACGAGGGAGAAGCGCTCAGAAATCAGAAAAATGCTTCAGCAACTCGCAGCCGAGGCGGGCAAGCGCGAGAGAGCCGCGTTCATCGCCAACGTCGA
>JAGMBM010000195.1 GCA_023129675.1 Hadesarchaea archaeon
ATCGTGGTTCAGGGCCGAAATCAAGGAGAGCGCGAAGCTCGTGGGGCAAACTCGAGATGGGCGAAAAAAATTTAGGTTCTCTATCCTTGCCAGGCTTCCGAGCGAGAGAGGTTAGTTTTAAGCGGGAAAAATCTAAGCTTTAAGGCGTGGTGTAGATGGTCGAGTTAACGGGATCGAAGGCGCTGTTCGAGGTACTTAAGGCGGAAGGCGTGAAGCACATCTTCGGCATCCCGGGCGGGGCGATAATCCCGATATACGATGCCCTTTACGACGTGCACGAGATCCGGCACATCCTGACGCGGCATGAGCAGGGCGCGGCGCACGCAGCCGATGGATATGCCAGGGCGCTTGGGAAGCAGGGAGTTTGCATGACCACCTCTGGGCCCGGGGCGACGAACCTCACAACGGGCATCCTGAATGCCTACATGGACAGCTCGCCTGTGGTCGCGATAAGCGGACAGGTTCCAGCCCAAGCACTAGGCACCGATGCTTTTCAAGAGGCAGATATGCTCAGCGTGATGTTGCCCGTCACCAAGCACAACTTCATCGTTCACCGCATCGAGGAGCTACCGAGTGTGGTGAGGCTGGCCTTCAAGATTGCGATGACTGGGAGGCCTGGCCCCGTGCATATAGATCTGCCGAAAAATTTGCAGGCGGCCAAATCCGACCTGAAGATACCGGCTGAGATAAAATACGAAAAACCCATCAAACTCGAGCCTGACGCGGGGCAGGTGCGAAACGCCGTTGACATGCTCACTAAGGCCGAGCAGCCCGTGATCTTTGCAGGGGGCGGGATCGTGTGGTCGGGAGCATCAAAGGAGCTCATCGAGTTGGCAGAGCTTCTGAACGCCCCGGTTACAACCTCGCTACTGGGCAAGGGAACCATCCCCGAGGACCACCCGCTTGCGCTTGGGATGCTGGGGATGCACGGGCGGATGGCCGCGAACACCGTGGTGACCGAATCGGATGCGTTACTCGCGGTTGGGGTGCGATTCAGCGACCGTTCGACCGCCGACGTGCGCTACTTCGCCCCCAAAGCCAAGATAATCCACATCGACATCGATCCCGTTGAGATCGGAAAAAACGTGCGTGTCGACCTACCCATCATCGGTGATGCAAAACGCTCGCTTGCCGCAATCATCAAGGAGCTCCGTTCACGCGCCAAGCGTGGGCGGGCGAGCAGGTGGCTCGAGCGGGTGAAAAAGCTACGTAAGGAGTTCGCCCCCCGGATGGACTACGACGAGAT
>JAGMBM010000196.1 GCA_023129675.1 Hadesarchaea archaeon
CCCATCAAGCCCCAGCGCGCGATTAAGGAAATTCAAGGCGTGCTCGATGAAAACGCGATAATCGTTACCGAGGTGGGGCAGTGCCAGATGTGGGCGGCCCACTTCTACGTGGTGCGGAAGCCTCGACATTTCATCTCCTCGGGTGGTCTGGGTACGATGGGATTTGGGTTCCCGGCTTCGATGGGCGCGAAGGTCGCACGTCCGGAGTGCGATGTCGTGAACATCGCGGGAGACGGGAGCTTCCTGATGAACTCGCAGGAGCTGGCAACGGTCGTGGAGAACGAGATAAACGTTGTTTCCTGCATATTCAACAACCGCTACTTGGGGATGGTGAAGCAGTGGCAGGACCTATTTTTCCAAAAGCGCCGCTCCGCCACAAACCTCGGCAAAGTACCCGACTTCGTGAAGCTCGCCGAGGCTTACGGCGCATGGGGCGATCGCGCGGCAAAACCGAGCGAGGTGGCTCCAAAGCTGCGCGAGGCTCTGCGCTGCGGGAAGCCTGCGGTGCTCGACATCCCGATTGACCCCGATGAACACGTGCTACCAATGGTTCCAGCCGGAGGGCGAATCGATCAAATGTTAACCTAGGTGAGTCCATGAAAACGAGAATCTTCTCCGTGCTCTGCGAAAATGTCCCTGGGGTTATGATGCGAATCACGCGCGACTTTACCCGACGCCAGATCAACCTAGATTCGATCACGGTTGGGATGGAGCCTACCGGGCTTGCGCGCATCATCCTGATGTTCAAGGCGGACGATCACATGGCGGAGCTAATGCGCAGGGTGCTCTCCCGCTCGGAGCCCGTCGTGGACGTCGAGGTGATCGAACCCGAGCGGAGCATCGTCCGAGAAGTGGCGCTGTTCAAGACCAGGAAACTCGACGACAAGAAAATTTTGGAAGTGATTCAGCAGGTTGAACGGGCAGGTGGCAGGGTACTTGATTCAAAAGGCGGGGTATTGATAGCGGAGCTCAGCGGGGAGCATGATGAAATCGAGAAGGTCATCAAAGCTTTGGGTCCGGAGGCGCTTAAGGAGGTCGCTCGCTCGGGGCAAGTCCTTATATCGCGGGAAATAACTTGAGAGGGGTTCAAATGGCGAAAATTTACTACGATAAAGACGCGGATTTGGGTCCGCTCGAGGGCAAGACGATCGCGATAATCGGCTACGGCAACCAAGGCCAGGCGCAGGCGAATAACCTCCGCGACTCTGGCTGCAAGGTGATCATCGGGAGCATCAAGGACCCGAGCTACGACCAAGCTGTGAAGGATGGTTTTGAGGTCTACGATATAGCGGA
>JAGMBM010000197.1 GCA_023129675.1 Hadesarchaea archaeon
CACGTCTGCGCCGCTCTCGGAGATGTCGTCGATGATCACCGCTAGCCGCTCTTGGTGCTCCTGCGGCCATCGGCGCAGGATTTCGAAGAGGCTCGCTTGGTCTTTATTGGCGTCCATCTCCAGCCCCAGAATTATCGCGCGCAGCAGCTCGTCGGCCGATCTGTACGTGGCGCCGTGGATGAGAATGGGCAGGACGTGTTTTGAAGGATCGGGTGCGGTTAGGCTTTCCTCCCTCAGTGAGGCGCCCAAGAACTCGCAGACGGTCGTTTTGCCCATTCCCAGCGCGCCCGTAAGGACGCCGATCTTACCCTCAGACAGCAACCATTTGAGCTTGCGCAGGTCATCCTTTTGAAATGGGGTAAATGCATCCACCGAGGGTAGTTCGAGCTCGAATGGGTCGCCCTCCAGCCCCCAACGCTGAAGGTAGCCTTCGAAACGCTGGTCGCGGCCGATCTTTTCCTCGAATGTGGTCATCTCGCTACCCTCACTTGCAGTTCAAATGATCCATTTTTACTCGTTAGGTAACCGCGAGCGCTCATTCGTTCACAAAATGTCTTCGTGAGCGCTTCCGGGCAGCGGGCCCGGGAGGCGAGGTCTTTTGGTATGAAGGTTTTTAATACAATGGCGGCCGAGAGAAGGTCCCCGAAAACGGTGCGTTGAGCCAATCCAGCGGGTGCGAGTGCATCGAGGATGGCGTGGCGAGGGGCTTCTGCTATCTTTGGGGTAATAGGAGCCGGCCGAATCTCTTCCTTTATCGTTTTTTCGGGCTTTTGGACGGGTATTTCGGGCGATATGGGCACTTCGGGTGATATTCTACGCTTTTGGACCCGTGGAGGAGCTCTATGTGCTTCTTGGTGGCATTTCTGGCAAAGCGTGACCAAATTATCTGGATCGTTCCGGCTCGTTCCATCTTTATGATGCACTCCGAGGAGCTCTTTTCCACCACATTTCGAGCAAGTGTAATCATCTCTGATAAGAGTAGCTCTTTTCACAAGCTCCCAGTCATCTCGATGGTAAGAAAAGACGTAGCTTAAGAAGATTGAAAGGTGCCCATTTTTTGGGAAGGTGGGCTGAGGGGACGACGGAGGCGAAACTACGGACGGTTTTTCCAGCAAACGTTCTATTTCACCCTCAGGTATCCTCCTTTGACCCCCTTCTGGACGCACGACTTTGATTTTTCCTTCTTTGTCCCACCGTCTGATCGTGTTTGGGTGTACCCCAAGTAAGGTGCATGCTTCTTTCATTGTATAGAGCTTTTTCAACTCTACCACCACTTCACTCTTTTTAACAACTTTTCACACTTCCTAACAATATTAGTTCTAGTTTTACCTTAAAAAGTTAACTATTCCTGACTACAATTAAAACATTTTTAACAAAAGCTAACAAAATTGGGGTTAAAAAGCTAACAAATTCTAGGCGCGGGATCCCCGACGGGCGATTCTAGCAAGCACCGCCCCCCGACAACCGTTTCAAGTATCACATCGCCGGGGTGGTCGGTTGTCACTTCGCCTATTACACAGGCTTTTTTGCCGTACTTTGTCTTTAGGACCGCAGCGAGAACCGCATCGCAGAGCTCGGATTCAACCCCGATGATTGCCTTACCC
>JAGMBM010000198.1 GCA_023129675.1 Hadesarchaea archaeon
AAGTCAAAGAAGGAGTAACTTGGTTAAAGAAAGCTCACATAGATATTCCTTCCATCGCCAAGTGGAAAAAGGCCTTTGCCCAAACCATCCAGCTGCTTTTCAAAGAAGCGGGAGGGATAGACAGAGTAAAGAAGTGGCACGAGTTGGAAGAAGTCTGTGAGAAAATTTCAGAGGAAGAACTAAAAAACATCAATAAAAATTCAAGAGACGCCATAATATGGGTGCAGCATATACACGACAATTCTCCGGAAAGAAGATTAGAAATTATAAGGAGAATCAACAGTGGGGTAAATCATTTTTAATCTTCAAGAATCAAACTGCTGCCGCTTTCGCGGAAAATAGCACTACAGTCTAATATCGAGGTAACCTCTAGTTGCGAGTTCCTTCGCCACAATTCCATTGAGCTTATCCGTATTTTTCGACGAATGCCTTTAGTGCTTTTTTAAAGCAATCTATCGGCGCCCGTACGAGGCCAAATCCTACCCCGCCAACCCCGGGATCCTTGTGTGCGACGCCAGTGTTGATGAAAGGCAGAATCCCTGTCTCAATGACTTTGCGGATATCTATACCAAGTGGCGTGCCCTCGAAGTTCATGAAAGGCATCGTAAAGCTCGTGTGCTTGGCAACGGTTATCTCCCTCATCTCCCGTGAGTAATTCGCCGCATCTTGTGGTGTCCCCCCGACCACTTGGACTACCGCTGGTGCATTCGCGGACGCAAAACCTCCCAAACCCATAGTTTCAGCGATTGCACTATCTCCTATATCTCGGCCCTCGTCCCCCTTCTTGAAGCCCGGGAAGAAAAGGGTCTCAGGCGTGGGGGCTGGTGCCGTGAACCACTGGCCGGGCAAACCGCTAACCCGGATGCCGAAATCGGTGCCGTTCCTCGTTAACGTCGTTACTATGGTGCTGTACTCGATGCCGTGACCTGCGTCGAGCATGGCCTTGCAGGCTGGCATCAAGAGGTTGAGGAAGGTCAACACATTGTCGCCCATGAATTTCATTACCCTGCTGATAATCTCCCCGTCGAAGCCTGTTTCAATCATGTGGGGAGTCATGGTTTTCATGAATATCAAGCTCGTTGCGACGTTCCGGCAGTGGCACTCGTCACCCATGTGAAGCGCCTTAGAGATTATTTCCTTTAGATCAATCGGGCCCGATCGCTTGAAGGCCTCCG
>JAGMBM010000199.1 GCA_023129675.1 Hadesarchaea archaeon
CGCAAGACGGCGCTCGAGGCCCGGAGGCTCCTAGCTGACAAGCTGACCCGTGCGACCACATCTATCCAGCGGGGCAGGGAGTTCTCGACCAACGACCTCGCGATACTCGATGGCAAACTGACGAAAATGGTGAACCTCATGACCGACGCGATCGCCACCCACGGCCGCCACGTCCGAGCGTTGTTCGGGCCTCGCCTAAACACGATCGAACTGCGCCTGCGGCGGTTGCATGGATTGGTCAGGGAAGTACACGCCCTCATCGAAGGAACCCGCGGAGGAATGCGCTCGCTTGATTTAATCTCCTCGAAAATATCATCGCAAAGGGAGCTCCTCCACCGAATTGAGAGTATGAGAACCGATGTGAAATCGTTGGAAAATCAGGTCACGATGCTCGAGAAGTTGATTGAGAACGAGAGAGACCAACTGGCGCGGCTCATCAACAGCGAGGAATTCAGGAGCTTGGACGCGTCTGGACGCGAGCTCGAACGAATCGAGCGCGAGATAGCTCAGGTGAAAGATGCCGCATCGAGCGCGATCTCGGGGCTCAGCAGACCCCTTAGGAAGATGGAAAAACTCGTGAGAGCGGGCGAGTGTCAAATGGACCGAGAGATGGTGAAAGTCCTTAAACTGTGCATCGAGAATCCACTCGAAGTGCTTTCATCGGACGAAAAAATAGCTTCTACTGATACGCTGCTCCAAAAAATGATCGAACTTCTAGAGGAAGGAAGAATAAGCATGGACGACCGCGAACGGAAGAAACGAATGGAACTAGCTCGGGAACTTCTGGAGGGAAAAAAGCTACTGAAGCTCAAAGAGCGGCTCACCCTCCTTCACGACCACAGGGAAATTGAAAAGCGCGCTCGCGAGCAAACATCACTTTTTAAACAAAAGGCGGAGCTAGAAGGTTCGATCGAAAAACATAAGTCAGACCTGAAACATGCGCGAGAAACCATCGAGGAGCTCCATCGTGAATCGCAGCGGGCTGAGAAGGATATCGACAAAAACTTGCGCGAGCTAGAAAAACTTGCAACCGAGGCTATCGGCGCGACGATCGAACTCACTTCTTGAAATCGGCGTATCCACACTTCCCGCAAGCCCAACGGTTCCCGTGGTCAGCCATGAAGACCCCCGGGCCGCAGCGCGGGCATGCAGGACGCAGACGCTCCAGCTTCTCACCCTCGAGCTTGTAGAGCTTGGCCTTCGCGG
>JAGMBM010000002.1 GCA_023129675.1 Hadesarchaea archaeon
AACAAGACCGGGGGATAGCCGTCGGCCGGGAGGGCAAGAGGATCCGATGCGCAAAGAAACTCGTCCTCCGCCACCACGGGATTCAAGACATCTCACTTGTATGATTTTTTAGGTTCGAAGGAGAATACTCTTTTAGGTGTGTAACGTGAGCAAAGGCTCCAGAGGGGAATTTGCGGCTCGGAAGCTGAGTTCCAGACGACAGCGGTTCCGATGGAAGAGCGCCGGGTACAAGCGGCGGATGCTCAAGCTGGATGAAAAAGCTGACCCCCTCGAAGGGTCTCCACAAGGCCGAGGGATCGTCCTCGAAAAGGTTGGGGTCGAAGCCAAACAGCCAAACTCCGCGATTCGGAAATGCGTTCGCGTTCAGCTCATCAAGAACAGTCGCCAGGTCACCGCATTTACCCCGGGTGACGGTGCAATTGGATTCATCGACGAGCACGACGAGGTTACCATCGAGGGGATAGGAGGTGCGAGGGGTGGTTCGTACGGTGATATCCCCGGCGTTCGCTACAAGGTAATCAAAGTGAACGATGTTTCACTAAATGAACTCGTGAAGGGGCGAAAGGAGAAGTCCACGCGGTGACGGAATGGCGTCCAAGTACTTCGACAAATGGTCAGTCGATAATATTACGATAGAAGACCCAGGGCTGAAGCAGCACATCCGGCTGGAGCCGAGCATGGTTCTGCATGGCGGCGGAAGACATTCCCGTAAACAATTTGGAAAAGTGAGCGCGCCGATCGTTGAGCGGCTGATGAATAAAATCATGCGCTCGGGGCCGGGCGTGAGGAAGCTCGGGGGCAAGATGATCCGCAGCGCCAAAGCCTGTGGCAAAAAATACAAGGCGTATAACATCGTGCGCAAATCATTTGAGATTGTCGAGGAGCGGACGAAGAAAAATCCGATTCAAGTTTTGGTAGATGGCATACAGAATTCAGCCCCCCGCGAGGAGACGACCCGAATAAGCTACGGGGGGATAACTTACTATATCGCCGTCGATGCTGCTCCCCAGCGGAGGCTCGACACCGCGCTCAAGAACCTTGCGGCTGGCGCCTTTGCGGCCTCCTTTTCGAACAAGAAGCCAATCGAGGAGTGTCTGGCCGAGGAGCTAATCATGGCAGCTGACAACGACACGAAGAGCTTCGCCGTGGCTCGCAGGGAAGAAAGCGAGCGGATAGCGAGGGGAGCAAGGTAGCGCAAGCCTTTTTAAATGT
>JAGMBM010000020.1 GCA_023129675.1 Hadesarchaea archaeon
GGTATCAACAGGTCAAACTCAAGTCGGCCGGAGTACTTGACCCATGGCTCGGAAACACCGCCATCGGCCAGTGCCTCAATCACCAAAGCCGTCACTGTCCTGGCGAACCTCAGCCCTCCACGCCTCGCCCGCACGGTCCAGACCAAGTCGTGCCCCAGCGGGCGAGAGTAGTCCTGACCGGGATAACGCCAGTAGGAGCAGTAGAATGCCGTCGCCCCCGATGCCAAGGCCCGGTCGAACGCCGCAGCTGAGTCCAAGACGATGGGGTACTCGCTGAGGTGACGCTGTAAGCCTTTAATGCGGGCATTGTAGAAAGCGCATTCCCGATCGCCACTGCCACCACTAGCACGCACGAAATCCAAGATCGTTCGTCTTACGTCCAGGCGCCTGTAGTAGTCCATCTTCCTCCCTCAAACGAGCGATTGGGGGGATTTTTTAAGCCACTTTAGGGGAGAGAGGTCACTGAAAATATTGATACTATTGTAGCAGTACATTTGCTCTCAACTGAGCTAAGTGAGGCTCGAGCTTGTGCGAGAACTCCCGTTTATCGGTCCAGTCAATGGCAATAAGTTCTTCTGCCGCGCGCAGAACGTGCCGCGCCCGTTCGGCGAGCTCGGGGGCGAGCTCCCCTTGCCTGAGCGCGGCCGAGAGTTCCTCAATTTCGGCGGCAAGCCCCACCCGCTCCCGTCCGATCGCGAGGGAAGCGAGTGTTTCCTCCATCGCGCGGGCCCTGACCTCGGCGGGCAGGATGGCGTCGAAGCTGTGGAGCTCGAGGGGCTGCCATCGGGGGTCCGAGAAGAATGCCTCGAGGCGGGCGGCTGCCGCCTTCGGGACGGCTATGACGCTCTTCCCAAGCTTAACGTGGGGGATCCTCCCGAGCAGGCCCTGTGCAACGTGAGTGTATGTCTTCGTGGAACCATCCTTCAGCTCTCGCTTCGTGGAGCTTGAATACCCCAAGAACCTGCGGTAGAAAAGCGTCTTACGGGTGCCGGTGAACTTAATGTCAAAGCTGAAGACCCTGGCAAAAGTCGCTTTTTCTCGCTCTTCCATGCTCACCTACCCCTTCATTTCCTGTGGAACTTTATTTGATATTTCTTGTCTTTTTATGATACTATTGTAGCATACTTTAAGTAATAATGTTTTCAAGTTATTTAAAATTAAAACCAATCTCCTCCTGAAATGTGGTAAGTCTACGCTTCCCTATCCAGACACCAGTACCTGTCGGCCAGGATAAATGATTGACCTCCACAGGAAATCAAGGGCATATGGTTTGGCGGGCAGTAATTATTCACGAAAGCTTTTAGCCGTTCGACGCGCTTCTTCGAGTGGTGGCAGGATGGAGGAGAAGTTCGACCTCGTCGCGCGCGGCACCACCGAAATCATCACGGAGGCCGAGCTACGCGAGCTTTTGAAGAAGGAAAGGCCCACCGCTTACTGCGGTTATGAGCCTTCGGGCAAGATTCACTTCGGGCACGCGTTGACGGTTCAAAAGCTGGTGGATCTCCAAGCCGCTGGGGCGCGGGTCATCGTCCTGCTCGCGGACCTCCACGCCTACCTCAATGACAAGGGAACTCTCGAGGAGATCCAACGCGTAGCTGAGTACAACCGGCATTGCTTCATCGCCCTCGGGCTCGACCCCAAACGCACGGAGTTTCTGCTCGGTTCCGACTTCCAGCTCAAGCCGGAGTTCTCGCTCGATGTTCTCCGCATGGCCGTCGACACTACGTTGCTACGCGCCCGCCGCAGCATGGCCGAGATAGCCCGCCACCTAGAGGATCCAGATGTCGCGCAGGTGCTCTACCCTCTCATGCAGGCGGTAGACATGGCCCACCTCGATGTGGATGTGGCGGTCGGGGGCATCGACCAACGAAAGGTGCACATGGTCGCACGCGAGAAATTACCGGCGCTGGGTTATCGAAAGCCAGTCTGCGTGCACATTCCCTTGCTCCACGGGCTTGATGGCGCCGCCAAGATGTCATCATCGAAGGGAAACTTCATCGCTATCGACGACGAGCCGGCAACGATCGAGGAAAAAGTGAAAAAGGCATTCTGCCCGCCAAAAATCGTCAAAGATAACCCGATTATCGAGTATGCCGAGCATGTCGTCTTGCCGGCACTCGGCAGGTTTAGGGTTTCGAGGGAGGCGAAGCATGGGGGTCCGCTTGTGATAGAAAGCGCGGCCGAGCTTCGGAAGTTGTATGCAGCGGGCAAGCTACACCCCACAGATTTGAAGGCGGCGGTCGGGGCGGCGCTGGTCCAGGTGCTTGAGCCCGTCAGACGATATTTCGAAGGGCACCCGGACGCGAAGCTCGCGCGCCCATCCAAAGTTCTTTAGACCACATGACGTGTTATAAATATAACAATTAAAACCGCAGCCTTTTTAGGTAAGGGCGCGAAAATTGGAGATTGATCATCAAATCAAGCCAGAATCACCATCAGGCTCATTCTGGCTTTTCGAGGGCGTGGTGCCCTTGGAAGGAAAAAAACTGCAAGAATTGGTAGCCGAGCGAATCGGCAAAAAGGAGGTTTCCGTTATGCGAGAGGATATTGGTACGACCAAGTATCTCATCCACGCCAAAATAGAGACGAATGGCGTGGCGGAGCGTCCCGATGCCGTCGGGGCGATTTTTGGACAAACCGAGGGCCTGCTGGGGGATGAGCTGGATTTGCGTGAGCTGCTCAAGACCGGCAGGATAGGGCGCATCAAGGTGAACATCAGCTCAACCCAGGGAAAATCGTCGGGCATGATAACGATACCCTCGAGTCTCGATCGGGTCGAAACGTCGATCATCGCCGCTGCACTTGAAACAATTGACCGCGTGGGGCCCTGTGAGGCAAAGATCAAGGTCGAACGAATCGAGGATGTGCGTGACGCCAAGCGGAAGTTCATCGTGGGGCGGGCCAAGGAAATCCTCGGGTCCATCGAGGAGGCCGCTCCCGAGACCCAGGAGATAGCCGAGCGAGTCAAGGAGTCCGTGCGCCTGGAGGAGATAGCCGAATACAAAGGCTTGCCCGCCGGCCCGGGAGTGCAGGAATCCGATGCGGTGATAATCGTCGAAGGGCGCGCTGACGTGCTAAACTTACTTCGTGCGGGCATCCGAAATGTCATCGCCATCGAGGGGACGAGCGTGCCTAAGGCGGTGATAGACCTGAGCAAAGACAAGAAGACGACAGCTTTCCTAGACAACGACCGAGGCGGGGACCTAATATTGAAGGAGCTGCTCCAAGTTGCCGACATCGACTTCGTCGCAAGGCCGCCTCAGAACCGCAGCGTGGAGGACCTCACACGAAAGGAGGTGATCAAGATGCTGCGGAGCAAGGTGTCCATCGGGCCTGCATCGATTAAGCTTCGAGGGAAGCCCGTGCCGGAGGCTGCGCCCGCCGCCGAAGGGGAAGGCCAAGGGCTCCGGAGACTGGAGGATGTCATCAGCGGGCTGCGCGGCACCCTGAGGGCACAACTACTCAGCGAAAAATTCGAGCAAATCGAAGAGGTCCAAGTGAGGGAGCTGAAGGAACGATTGCCTCAAGCCTCGAACGTTAAAGCCGTGGTGTTTGATGGGGTTGTGACCCAGGAGCTCGCTGGCATGGCAGCCGAACGCGGCGTGCAATACATCGTGGGAATGCGCTCACGAGTTGAAGCGGTGCCGGCAAACGTGCGCGTCCTAACCTTGGATGATCTCCGAAAATTGAGATACCGAAGGTAGCTAATCGAGCTTGTAGTCCATCGTCATGGCCGCCTCGCCGTCCTCGTAATAGTAGGGGACTTCCCCCTGCTGCCGAAAGCCGAGCTTAAGGTAGAACTGCTGCGCCCCGGCATTGCTCTTTCGCACCTCCAGCCGCACGAGTTTCGCCCCATTCGCGCGGAGACGATTGATGATGTGTTCCATGAGGGCCGAGGCTATGCCCTGCCTCTGGTAGGGCGGGTCGGTGGCAATGGCTAAAATGTGGCCAGTCGCGCCCCATCGGAGCACCCCGATCACGTAGCCAACAATTTTGTCCTCAGCCTCCGCGACGAGAAAACCATCGGGGTGCATCGCGTGCAGGCGGTTTAGCAGGCTTAGCGGGTAGGGGTCCTTGAAGCACTTGTACTCTATGGTCAGAATCGCCTGCATATCATTCGACTTCACATCCCTTATCCTCACGAGCCGCTGGACCGCCATAGGATTGCCTCAACTATGTTTTAAGCGAGTGGGGATAAAATCATTTGGAGATGGGATGGTCACGCCCAAGCGCCGGGGGGTTCGTTTTGAATACACCGTTGTTTACTTCTTCGAGAGCTTCGGCTTCACTTGGGACCGCTCGGGTAGCTCGCTTGGCATCGACCTCAAGATTTCGAAGGACGGACGCCTTCGCTACCTAGTAAGTTGCAAGGTATAGGGGAGAGAAATGGGCTTACTCGGTCGAATTCGCGACGCGTTTGGAATCGGGCCGCCGAAACCCCCACCTAGGTTTAAACCCTTCGAGGTCGCGGGGGAACGCCGGGGCTCTTACGCCGACTTCGAGAAAGCGCTCCTTAAGTACGGTCTCATCCTGCTGATCGTTGGGAAGCGCGGCTCGGGCAAGACGGCGTTGGGGATGCAGTTCCTCGCGTGGTACAATCACTCGACCCGTAGGCGATGCTATGGTATAGGCTACGATGCCGCAAAGCTGCCGCGGTGGATCCACAAGGCAAAAGGGATTGAAGAAATCCCAAATGACTCTGTCGTGCTCGTCGATGAGGCTGCGATCCTCTTTTTCTCACGGGAATCGATGACCTCGATGAATAAGATGCTCACCAAGCTCATGACCATCGCGCGCCACAAGAACCTCAGTATGCTACTGATAACACAAAGCTCGGCCTTAATCGAGCTGAACGTGCTTCGCTTGGCAGATGTGCTCCTGCTCAAAGAGCCATCGCTGCTCCAGGCGAGATTTGAGCGAAAGGCCTTGCAAGACATCTTCAACGCAGTCGACAAAACGTTCAAGAAGCTAAGCGAGCGGGTGAACCACTTTTATGTCTACTCTGATGAGTTCGAGGGGCTCGTGCGCCACAGCTTACCTAGCTTCTGGAACGATAGCATAAGCCGCGCCTTCCGAGAATTCCGCGGCAGGTAGCGTGTTGAACGTCCGACATTGGTGGCTTACGTATGCGAGTCATCTACAAGGACCTGAAGCACGGAAAAATCAAGCTCAGAGTCGAAACACTTGATGACCTCTGGCACCTCCACCACCTGGTTGAACCCAACGACATTGTGACTGCCCAAACTTGGCGCCGGGAGCGGGAGGTCAAAGGTAAGCTCAGGCCGGAGCGGCTTGAGAAGCGGCGCGTAACGCTATCCATTTGCGTCGAAGGCACAGAGTTTCACAAGCATGCAAACCGCCTCCGTTTGCTAGGCACGATCGTCGGAGGGCCCGATGTTGGAAAACATCACTCGTTCAGCTTGGAGCCCGGCTCTACGCTCGCCATCACAAAAGCTTGGCGCCCCGATCACCTCGATCGCATCAGGGAGGCCGTTCGAGCCAGCCGTCGCCCACGTGTCCTTATCGTAGCGCTCGATGATGTTTCGGCAGATCTCGCGTTGGTTCGCCAGTACGGGCTAGATGAGTTGGGAATGATTTCCCGTGCACGGGCTGGGAAGCGCTACGCGGTCAAGCGGGAAGCGGACGAGCGAAAGTTTTTTCATAAGCTGGCTGCGGCGATGAATGATATCGTCTCGCGCGAGGGCATTCGGGCCGCGATAGTTGCGGGACCCGGCTTCACCAAGGATGCGTTCGTGGCTTTCCTGCGCGAGAAGTATCCCGAACTCGTTTTGAAAGTCAGGCGCGACGATATCAGCTCAGGGGGTAGAGCCGGACTCTACGAGATCGTGCGCCGCGGGATGGTCGAGCGGGTTTCACGAGATGACCGTATTTCATTCGAAACATCGCTGATGGAACAGTTGATGGCAGAAATCGCGAAGGAAGGGCTTGTGACCTATGGGAGGGCTGATGTTGAGCGAGCTGCATCGCTTGGCGCTATCGAGAAGCTGCTGGTGGCCGATGAGCTACTCCGCCAACGTGGGGTCGTCGTCGAGGAAGTGCTCGAGCGGGTACGAAGGACGCGGGGTCAAGTAATCGTGGTGAGCACCGATCACGACGCGGGGAAGCAGCTGCTGGGGCTGGGGGGCGTGGCGGCCTTGCTCAGGTTCAAGGCCTAACACCAAAAAGGTAGAGAAGCATAGGTTTGCCTCAAAGGGTTATTTGTTGTTTTCTCACTTGTTTTCCCATTTGTCCTATGTTGTTTACCCCCGTACCGTTTTCGGGGAGAGGTCACCGAAAGTATTCGGCTTTCATCCCCCATCTAAAAGAAGGAGACCCCCGCCAATAGAGTTAAAAACGTAATAGAGAAATTGAACTAGGAGGTCGTCAATGGAATTCCCATCAGAAATTGCATGGCTAATTCCAATTGTTATACCGTTCATCCTCGGTTTACTGGTTGGTGTTGTGATAAAACGTACATTGAAGCTGATTTTTGCCGTTGCCGCTCTCGTGATAGTTCTCGTCGCAACAGGGACCGTGAGCTTGACCTTTCGAGATGTTTACGATAAAGCGATGGAGGTTCTGCCGGAGTTAATTGGGGAGGGCGAAACTCTGAAAAACATTCTACCTTACTCTTCAGCCGGATTCTTGCTTGGCCTTGCTCTAGCCTTATGGAGAGGGTAGGCTAAAGTTATTCGCCACGGCGCTAAAATTAGTTCGATGGTCGCAACTCCAATTCGCGGCACCCCGGCACTCCTGATTAAATTAGCTAGAGAGCGCTCGCTCATTGTCGCAGACTTGCACTTGGGCATTGAAGGGGAGCTCGCGAGCAAGGGCGTCTCGCTGCCCAGCCAGATTCCAAAGGTTAAGGAACGGCTCCTAGAGCTCATCAAGAGGCGAAGGCCCGACCGCCTGATTTTCTTGGGCGACGTCAAGCACAACGTTCCTATCGCCAGCTGGCAGGAGTGGCGTGAGCTCCCCGGCTTCTTTGAGGAGCTGGCGAAGCTGGTCCGTGTTGAGATTATCCGCGGGAACCACGACGGCGGGCTGGAGGGGATGGTGCCGCGGGAGGTAAAAATTCACGGAGCGCGGGGCATCGTGCTTGGCAAGCGAAAGCGCGTGGGACTGATGCACGGCCACACTTGGCCCTCCCCGGAAGTGCTCAACACAAAACTGCTCGCGGCAGCGCACAATCATCCGGCAGTCGAGTTCCGTGACGAGCTCGGGGGGCGAACAATAGAGCCGGCCTGGCTACGCGCAAAGCTCGACGCGTCGAAGTTCCCGAAAAGGCTTCAGGAGCAAATCGAGGGCGAACCGCCGGAGCTGCTCGTGATACCAGCGTTCAGCGAGCTCGTTGGGGGCGCCGCGGTGAATAGAGGGATACCTAAAAAATTGATTGGACCGATGTTCAAGTCCGGTGCCGTAGAATTAGATGAAGCCGAGGCCTACTTGTTGGATGGCACTTTTTTGGGTAAGGTATGCGATTTGAGAAAGTAAAACAGTGCTTCCTCTAAAAGCTTTTATAGGGGCGTAACGTTAGGCTTCGAGGGATTACACGGCGGATGTGCTCATTATTGGAGCTGGTCCTGCTGGATTATTCGCAGCACACGAGCTATCAAAAAATTCGAAGCTTTCCGTGACTGTTGTCGATTGGGGGCGGGAAATAGAGAAGCGCACCTGCCCCGCCGTCGAGACTGGAAAGTGCATAGGGTGCAAGCCCTGCCACATCATGTGCGGTTTGGGGGGCGCGGGGGGCATGTCGAGCGGCATCCTAAACCTCCGCTACGATATAGGCGGCGACCTCAGCAAGCTGACCAAAAGCGTCCCG
>JAGMBM010000200.1 GCA_023129675.1 Hadesarchaea archaeon
CGACTAGCGAAATCCGAGCGATGGTTCTAGACCGACTTGGCAAGATAAAGCAGGATTGGGTAAATAACTGGGCGCAGCACGAGCAGACTAAAGGGGAGAAGAAGTAGTTCCTTCTCCCTGCGCCAAATCTGCGGCAGGTGATGGGGTAGCATGGGGTCCAGCGTTATTGCTTCCCTCACCGATTTCGGGAGTGCTCGAGCTGGCGAAAAACATGGGCAACTTGGCTAACGAACTAAAGGTTAAAATTGGAAGCGAACTCACCATACAAAAGGTAATCTGATGGTCCAACGTGGTATAATAATTGGAAGGTTTCAACCACCTCATCGTGGCCACATTGAGGTCTCGAAGCAGATCCTGCGCGAGGTGGACGAGCTGATCGTGGGGATAGGGAGCGCGCAGGAGAGCCACACGTCCGAGAACCCCTTCACCGCAGGCGAACGAGTGCTCATGTTAACTCGTGCGCTGGCTGAGGCTGAGATCGACCTCTCGCGCGTGCACCTAATCCCCATCCCTGACGTAAACAACAATGCCATCTGGGTCTCACACGTGCTCTCGCTTTCCCCGCCCTTTGAGATCGTCTATTCGGGCAACCCGCTGGTTCGACGCCTCTTCAAGGAGGCTGGGTTCAAGACGCGCAAGCCACCGATGTTCAAGCGTAAGGAGTACTGGGGGACTGAGATTCGAGATCGGATGGTGAAGGGCGGGCGGTGGGAGGAGCTCGTGCCGGAGGCTGTGGCGGGGGTGATGCGGGAGATCAAAGCTGTCGATCGGCTTAAGGACCTATCAAAAACGGATTACTTGCTAAGATGAAAATTGCGAGATAGTTATTCTAGGCAAGGGTGTTTCTATATACCCCAATTCTATTTCGCTTATCTCGCTCAAATCCTCCAGATTGTTCATTTTTACCAAACCGTCTGAGATGGTGTAAAGCACATTATCTATGTAAAGGGATCTTTTGACGGAATAATCGGAATGGGTTATCCCCCCTCTTAGCACAAAGCCTCCGTCCAAAGTAACGTTGAACACGTAGGCGCCTTGCCAATTGTACCCTCCATACCGCCATGAGCTTCCCCCATCTTCAACAAGTGAAATAGGGATCACGAGTAGGTTCTTCGACCTGCTGAACAAAAATGCCCTGTGATCTCGCAAGGCGTAAGAATCGAACCCCCTTTCACCTATCACATATTTCGATATCTCTATCGGGTTCTTGGGGTCGCTCACGTCGAAAAGGGCTATCTTTACCCCCTGATACCAAGCGAAGCTACCCGCATCCACGGTGTCCTTGCCCACACCTATTATGTGATTTTCATCGTAGGGGTGCAGGTAATCCGAGTATCCGGGTATCTTCAATTCCCCCAGAACTTT
>JAGMBM010000201.1 GCA_023129675.1 Hadesarchaea archaeon
GGGATGACGAGGGTAAGAACTAAAATCCAAAATATCGTGCTCTCGGTCACATACGAGGACACAGAGTTTAACCTCGAGAAGCTGACCAGGTCGCTAGATGGCGCAGTCTATGACCCGGAGGTTTTTCCTGGCATTACCTATAAATCCGAACACCCTCGAGCATCTTTTCTCATCTTCGCATCTGGGAAGATGAACTGCGTAGGCGCCAGGAGCTTGAACGATGCCAAGCAGGCAATAAGGAAGCTTACGAGAAAGCTCAGGAAAGCACGCATAAAGGTGAAAACGGAGCCAAAGCTCAAGGTTCAGAATATCGTGGCATCCGTTGACTTCGGCAGGAAGTTTGATCTCGAGGATATAGCTCGCAGATTCGAGAACACCGAATATGAGCCGGAGGTTTTTCCAGGCCTCGTGTTCAGGCTCGACGATCCCAAGGTGGTGGTGTTGCTCTTCGTATCGGGCAAGGGTGTCTGCGCCGGGGCAAAAAGCATAAAAGATGTAAAGAAAGCGACACAAAAGATAAACAAAATCCTCCCCGAAAGTTCGAAAAGTGAGAAAAAGTCCTAAAAAGTCTGAATAAATCTAGGAGAATAATGCCTAAAATGTTTATAATTAAATGAGTTAAATCGCGAAAATTGATTAAAAATGCGAAATAAATTGCCAAAAAATGTGAATTAATTGTTTTTGGGCTCGAAAAATGGGCAGTTTAATTGGGTCAAAAGGGTCATGAGCCAAATTTTCAGGGAAAGAGGTTCAAGGGTGGCTTCGGACGTGCGCAGAGTCAGCCCAAATCTAAAACCATCCGAGCAGACCTACCGCAAGCTCTCTAGTATTTGTGAGAACACATATACACAATTCTTTGGGTATCGAAAAGTATTTCAAGCTCTGATTAGAAACGCCTAAGCAAACAAGAGGAGGCAAGGTACAATGGCTGAAGAAAAACCTGCTGTGACTGAAGAGAAACCTGCAGCGAAGGAAAAATCAACTGCAGAGAACGTGGTTTTTATCGGGATAAAGCCCGTGATGAACTACGTGTTGGCAGTGATAACGCAGTTCAACATGGGGACCGGTGATGTCACCCTCAAGGCACGAGGTCAAGCGATTAGCCGGGCCGTCGACGTTGCAGAAATCACCAGGAATCGCTTCTTGCAGGGTTTAGTCGTGCGAAACATTTCGATTGGAACCGAAGAGCTTCAAGGCGATCGTGGCGCGACCAATGTTTCGACCGTCGAAATAGTGCTCGGAAGGGGTAAGTAAACCCTTCCGCGCTCCTTTTTTTTATTTTTTGTTTTCGACCTCTGGCAGGAGCCATTCAATTGTTGTAGTATAATTGTTATGAGTTATTTTCAGCTTCAGTTTTCCTTCGTCTGCCATCTTCCGCATTACTGAAATTGTCTTATTTCCGGTTCCGACATCTCCAAAATGCTCCTCTAGCATCAAAGAGTCGGTCACCCTTCTACCATTTGCTTCAATGAACTCAATTATTTCCCCTTCGGTGACACTCTTTTTTATCTTAGGTGACATTCTTCTCATCCCATTTTAACATTGTTTTGATAATTGTTATCGTTCCCAAATACTTAAATTTTCAGTAAAGCTACCGCTAACCAACAAGAACAGCTCCCCAGAACCTGTCCATCTAATAGCGCGATGGTCTCTCTGGTCGGTGCTTCTGGAAGCATTCCCTACAATAAATAGGTCTGCCCTCGGTCGGCTTGAAGGGAACCTCGCACTCCTTGCCACAATCGGAGCATGTCGCCTTGTGCATTTCGCGTGGTCCAAACCCTCTGCGGCCACCAGACCTATAGTCGTTTGCCATTTCCTAACACTCCTTTTTTTCTCGGACACGGTTTGAAAAAACAGCTCAGCTATTTCTTCTCAAAATCTCCCATGAGAGACCTAACGTGTCCTTGCCGCATTGGACTTGGGCGCTTAAATAGGCCACGGTTTCCGTTTATTAGGAGTAATACTGGCGAAAATCATGAAAAAGTTAAAATTTAACTTTTTTATAATATTCCTCGCTTAGGCATCAAAAATAAGGCGTCTGAGCTATATCACACACCATTCATGCAAATCCTAAGCCTCTGCGGGATGCGACTTTCAAAATCTCCCCTTCAACTCCCCTTTTTCCAAAAGGCCCGCGAAGCGGGCCCAGATTGCCCTATTTTTAGCCCTCGGAAAATGCGCGTTTGATAGGGACCATGAAGCAATTACTGAAAAATTTGATCTAACGTCCCCTTTATGTGGAGTACGAATCTTTTATCTTCCGACAACTAGTTCTGGTAAAAATAAAAAAAGGTTGGTGCTTGAGATCGGTTTGGGGGCTAAATCGTCCCGTATTCGACGAGTTCCGTCACCATATCCATGAGATACCCCATTATTTGGCCATCGAATTCCATGGTCACGGTCATGGACATCGTCATCTTGACTTCGGCGCAATTTTGCTTGCGGTACCAACTGGTCCCTTCGAGTGTCATATCCATCGTAAACGCCATACCCATGTATTCCGATTCTCCCGATATGCTCGCGCCGTAATCCAAACGCCAGCAATCGAAGGTACCCGCCTCGACCGTGACGCTCTCTTGACCCACAAAGTGAGTGCT
>JAGMBM010000202.1 GCA_023129675.1 Hadesarchaea archaeon
ATGGACAGGAAAAATCTCAAGGAACTACTCGAACTCCGCCTCAAAAACGCTGGATGCACCAACTACGATGGTTTGTTGACCCCAAGTGGATTTAAATCGCTCTACAAACTCAGCAAGGGAGTCCCGAGGTCGGCCTTGAAGGCCGCGAGCAACGCTATTCACCATGCTGCGGAGATGGATGTGCCGATCGACGCGCGCGTTGTAAAGGCAGCAAACAAACGCCCAACCCTAAAACGGGCCCTTCCATTCTTAAGGTGAACTTTTCCAATAGGTTTTTAATCTTGTTTCCAAAAAAGGGAAACATGTGGAGGACATATGCCAAGAGAGGAATTCGTCCGAGCCGAAAAATGGCTGAGCGAGAATCTGCTCGCACGCGCGCTGTTGGAGAGGTCTCACTTGGACGAAAAAACGCTCAAAACCATGCTTCTTCACTACTGGAGCGAGGGCGCGACCTTTGAAGAGCTCGCCGAGAAGCTCCGCATTCAGAGGCCCGGGGCCTGGAAGCGCTGGCGGAGTGGGCGCGACGCCATCATGCGCTCCTTTTACACGCTCGAGCTAGCTGTCTACGCGGGAATCCTCGAAGCCGAAACTGCCGAGCTCATGGTAGACGACATGCTCGACTACGTCACGCTGGCTCGCGGCGAAGGAAACATGGATGAGCTGCGGGACAGGATCGAAAAGCGAATGGTCCAGCTTACAAAGGAAGCCCCACGACGGCGTTAGTCACTTGCTCTCGACCTTTAACATAAAGGATCACACTAAATGCTCATCCACCTGACCCTTTTGACCAGTGCACATTTTCCACGCTCAAAAAAGAAGCATTTTTTTATTGGATTTTTCGTGTTATACACTCTCAACAGGCATGAATTGGCCTAAAAGGTTATCAAATTGCTTGGATGGATATATTTCACACCCGAAACTAGGAACCCTATAAAAAGTTGGAATATTTAACTTTTCCTGCCCTTGGTTCGACCCCCAAAAGGTATTTATGAATGCCGAGGATAGAGAGAATTGTCTAAAAACAAAGGGAGGCAAGGTACAATGGCTGAAGAGAAACCTGCCGTGACTGAAGAGAAACCTGTAGCGAAGGAAAAACAAGCTGCGGAGAACGTGGTTTTTATCGGGATAAAGCCCGTGATGAACTACGT
>JAGMBM010000203.1 GCA_023129675.1 Hadesarchaea archaeon
CCATTTGTTAAATATGATATATCGTGAAAAGAAAGTTAGTAAACATGGCAAAAAAGAAGACCACCATCCGCATCAGCGGGATGCACTGCGTGAGCTGCGCCCAAAGTATCGAGAAAGCCCTCAAATGTCAGAGAGGAGTAATCAATGCTAACGTTAACTTTGCCACCGAAAAGGCTATGGTCGAGTACGACACGACAAAAGTGAATCTCGATCAACTCGGAAAAACAATCAGGGCGACTGGTTACACCCCTGTGGGTATCGGAGAGGAACGAACGCGCGAAATCACTTTGAAGATTACAGGGATGACATGCGCTGCATGTGCCGCGAAGGTCGAAAAAGCTCTTTCGAGCCTCAAAGGGGTAAAGCGCGCTAGCGTCAACTTGGCGACCGAAAAGGCAACGGTCAAATATATCCCAAAAATCGCGACGCTGATGGATCTCCGAAAGGCGGTCCAGGACGCGGGATACGGCGTGAGCGAGGAGGAGGAAGTAGACAAGTCACTTGTGGAGATGCAGAAGGCCCGCGTGCGCATGTTCGTGGGATGGGGTTTCACAATCCCCATCGTCATCTGGATGATCGCCGAAATGATCTTCGGCGTGGTCTGGCCGAGTCGGGAGATATACGACCTCGGATTGATACTGCTTGCTGTGCCTGTCCTGTTTTGGGCCGGCTTGTCGACACTTCGTTCTGCTGTGAAATCTATTGCTCACAAGACCGCGAACATGGATGTCCTTATCATGATGGGAACCTCGATAGCATTCCTCACTGGTCCACCCATTTTCTTCGGAGTTCCTATCCTGAACTACGCGGGAGTCGCCGCGATGATCATGTCCTTCCACCTAACCGGGAGGTATGTGGAGGCCAAGGCCAAGGGACGGGCATCGCAGGCTATCAAGCGCCTCCTGATGCTTGAAGCCAAATCTGCCCGTATTCTCGTTAAGGGCAAGGAGAAGGAAGTCCCGATCGAGGAGGTGAAAGTGGGTGATGTGATGGTCGTTCGACCCGGGGAGAAAATCCCAACTGATGGAGTAGTAATCGAGGGAGAGAGCTCGGTCGATGAGTCGATGGCAACGGGTGAGTCGATGCCTGTTCGTAAAAAGAAGGGGAGCGAGGCTATTGGGGCCACGGTAAACCAAGAGGGCCTGCTCAAGATCAAGGCCACAAAGGTCGGAAAAGACACCTTCCTCTCGCAAGTAATCAAAATGGTCGAAGAGTGCCAAGGGACCAAGGTTCCAATCCAAGAGTTTGCGGACAAGGTCACTAGCTACTTCGTGCCTGCTGTGCTGCTCATCGCCACGACAACTTTCATCCTCTGGATGGTCGTGCCGGGTTTCATAGGGGTCATCGCCAACTGGGCACAATCATTCCTACCTTGGGTCGACCCAACGTTAGGTGTGTTCACCCTCGCAATCTTCGCCACGGTCGCCGTACTCGTCATCGCCTGTCCCTGCGCTCTTGGCCTAGCGACACCTACCGCGCTGATGGTCGGGAGCGGCTTGGGCGCTGAGAACGGCATCATCATCCGAAAGGGCGAGGCCATCCAGACGCTCAAGGACGTGCACACGATAGTCTTCGATAAAACCGGCACCATCACCCAAGGAAAGCCAGCACTGACCGACGTCGTTGCGACGAGGGATTTCACCCAGCGCGAGGTCCTGGGGCTGGCAGCGAGCGTTGAAGCAGGCTCCGAGCACCCCCTCGCTAAGGCCATAGTCGAGGAAGCACATGCCAAGAAGCTCAAACTCGCGAAGCTTAGGGGATTCAAAGCGGTGCGAGGGAAGGGCATTCGAGGCACCATCAATGGAAAGCAAATCTTAGTGGGAAATCGTCTCTTCCTGAAAGAAGCTGGCATAAACGTCGCACCACTCGAGAATGAGCTGAAGCACCTCGAAGATGAGGGCAAGACCGCTGTGCTCGTCGCCTCGGGCAAGAAGCTCGCTGGGGTCTGCGCGGTGGCCGACACGCTGAAGGAGGACTCTGTGCAGGCGATTAAGGAGCTGCATAAAATGGGGCTCAAAACTGTCATGATTACGGGCGATAATCCGCGCACCGCCAACGCCATCGCGCGACAGGTGGGCATCGACCGCGTGCTGGCAGAAGTGTTACCTGACCAAAAGGTAGCGGAGATCAAGCACCTACAGGGGGAGGTCGGGATGGTAGCGATGGTGGGTGATGGAATCAATGATGCTCCTGCGCTTACCCAAGCAAACGTTGGCATTGCAATCGGTACTGGCACGGATATCGCAATCGAGGCTGGCGACATCATCCTAGTGCGGGGTGACCTCTCAAGTGTGATTAGCGCTATAAAGCTGTCGCGGGCGACGTTCCGAAAGATTAAACAGAACCTCTTCTGGGCATTCGGTTACAACACCGCCGTGATACCCCTTGCGATCTTCGGGCTGCTTCATCCGGTCATAGCGGAGCTGGCGATGGCGACGAGTTCGATATCCGTGGTGAGCAATGCCAACCTACTAAAGCGGGTTACTATTGCGCCCTCATACTCTTCAGAATAAATAAATTGAGGCAAAAAACCCAATTTTTCAATATTCCTGTGAGTAATTTTTTAAATGGAAAAATATAAATATCAGTATTTGCAACATTTTTTCAAACCGGGGTGTTAGGTTGACCAAAACAAAGGTGAACAAGTCGGTAGCCGCGATAAACGACCGGATCAAGCGCGGCGATGCGGTGGTCGTGACAGCGGAGGAAATGGTAGAAATCGTGAGGGAAAGGGGTGAAGTCGAGGCTGCCAAAGAAGTAGATGTCGTCGCCACCGGTACCTTTGGGGCGATGTGCAGCTCGGGAGCCTGGTTGAACTTCGGGCATGCTGACCCGCCGATTAAAATGCAGCGCGTCTGGCTCAACGATGTCGAAGCTTACAGCGGCGTCGCTGCCGTCGATGCTTACATAGGCGCCACCCAGCTAAGCGAGACCCGCGGCTTTGAGTACGGCGGCGGGCATGTCATCGAAGATTTGGTCCGAGGGCAGGAAATCGAAGTTAGGGCGATCGCATACGGTACTGATTGTTATCCACGCAAGGAGCTCGAAACCATCGTGACCAAGGATGACTTGAATCAGGCGGTGCTGTGTAACCCTCGTAGTGCCTACCAGCGCTACGTCGCGGCCACAAACTCGCGCGATGAAACGATCTACACCTACATGGGCACCCTGCTGCCAAACTACGGCAACGTGACCTACTCCGGCTCCGGCGCTCTGAGCCCGTTACACAACGACCCAAATTACGAGACAATTGGCGTCGGGACGCGAATCTTCCTAGGTGGTGCCCAAGGCTACATCTTCTGGGAGGGCACCCAGCACGCGCCGACCAAAGCAATGGGGACCATCATGACCATTGGTAATCTTAAGGAGATGGACGCGCGCTACATCAGGGGGGCGACGATTGAAGGATACGGGACCTCGCTATACGTCGGCTTAGGTATTCCCATCCCGATCATAAACGAGCGCGTCGCTAAGACGACGGGCATCAGCGATGAGGAGATAAAGATCGATCTCACTGATTACGGCGTTCCGAGAAGGGAGCGCCCGATCCTCAAGGAAGTCACGTACGCCGAGCTGAAATCGGGGAGAGTTGAAGTTATGGGAAAGGAGGTACCAGTCAGCCCTCTGAGCAGCTTGAAGCAGGCAAGAGAAATTGCTGATATCCTGAAAAAGTGGATCGAAGACAAAAGATTCTTCCTCGCCCAAACAGTTGAAGGGCTATCAACAGACCAGGTATTCAAGCCGATAAAGCAGATTACCGCTGCCCCTGTTGCCAAAGACTTGATGACAAGGGAGGTAGTGACCGCCAAACCAAGCGATTCGATCACCAGCGCAGCAAGGATATTTTCGAAACGAAACTTCGACCACCTGCCAATCGTCGATGAAAAAGGGAAGCTCGTGGGCATCGTGACCTCATGGGACATTGCAGTAGCGGTCGGAACTGGCAAAAGGAAACTATCAGACATCTTGACCTCTAAGGTCATCGTAGCGTCCGAGAATGAATCCATCGACGCGGTTGCAAGGAAGCTTGAAACGCACAGGATTTCGGGGGTCCCGGTGTTGGGCACAAGGGGAGAGTTGAGAGGTATCCTCACGAGCGAAGACCTATCGAAGCTGATCGGGAGACGAAGAAAATGACGAAGAAAGTACTGTTAAAATATTCGGCTGAAAAGGCTGGGGAACCAATACTAGCATCGATCATCAAGGAAACGGGTACGCTTCTGAACATCCTACACGCGAAGTTCAGCGCGGAGGGTGGGGAGATCCTGCTCGCGA
>JAGMBM010000204.1 GCA_023129675.1 Hadesarchaea archaeon
TCGTCGAGCAAATCCCGGGCGTTTTTAAGGGCCCCCGCCGTGCCCAAGAGCTTTTCAGTTTCTTCACTGTACTTGATTTTAACCCCAAATCCCTTTCCATCACCAAAATACTCTTTGATTTTCTCACCAAGATAACCGACACACAACACGATATCAGAAATTCCACCTTGTCTAAGCAAGTTTAGCTGATGTTCCAAAAATGGTTTGCCCTGAATCTGGATCATAGATTTTGGAATTTCCTCTGTTAACGGTTTAAGCCGTGCCCCCAACCCTCCTACAAGGATAACCGCTTGCATCATCTCGCCCCGACTTGCTTGTATCATTTCATATTGGATTTTAGGTGGCCTTTCGTAAATACTGCGCTAATCGGGGACTTGGCAACAGCAGTTCAAGTTTAAATATGAACATGCAGCGTGTTTGTATAGGTGATTACCTGAAGATATTGGTTACCGGCGGGGCGGGGTTCGTCGGCTCGAACATAGCAAAAGAGGCCATTAAGAAAGGGTGGGAAGTCCGCGTCCTCGATAATTTTTTCCTTGGCTCGTCGGAGAACCTCAACGACATAATCGACGAAATTGAATTGATACGGGGTGATGTCAGAAACGAAAAACTCGTGAACAAGGCAACTCGGGGCGTTGACTACATTTTTCATCAAGCCGCGGTTTCCTCATCGCAGATGTTTGTGCCAGACCCAAGCTTTGGGATTTCGGTGAATGTCCAGGGCTTCGCTAATCTATTGCGTTACGCCCAGGAGAATAGTGTTCGAAGGGTCATCCACGCATCGACCTCTACCATTTACGGTGCTCTCCCAACTCCCCACAGGGAGGATATGCGCATAGAGCGATGCCCGAACTTCTACGCTACGACCAAGTTGTCCAGTGAGTATCTGGCAAAAACTTTTACCCTTAATCGCGGCCTTGAAACAGTCGGTCTCAGGTATTTCAGCATTTACGGCCCCGGGGAGAAACCCAAGGGAGAATACGCGAACCTGATCACCCAATTTCTTTGGTGGATGAAAAAAGGAGAACGACCGGTAATTTATGGTGATGGCTCACAAACAAGGGATTTTACGTACGTAAAGGATGTCGTCAAGGCGAACTTCCTGGCGGCGAAGAGGAAAAATGCCTCTGGAGAAATTTTTAACGTCGGAACTGGGAAGTCTGCCAGTGTGAACGCTGCGACCGCCCTGCTCAACAAATACCTAGGGACTGGTATAAAGCCCAAGTACGCGCGGAACCCGATAAAGGGTTACGTCTATCACACCAAGGCCGATATGACCAAGTCCAAAAAGCTCCTTGGGTTCAAGGCCGAGACATCACTAGAAAAAGGTCTTAAGATGTTAGTAAGGTGTTACGAATAGAGATCTGGGCAAAAGCTTTGGCTTCAACCCTGGTCAGATAACCTTTTTATCCCAATAAACTTCCTCGCAACTCGAAGCAACCATTTTGGAATTGGCATGGTATTTTTTAACAGTAGGAGGTCGTCCCATGTCAACGCTCTCGTGAGCAATATCCATGCCCCGTAAAAGAGCAAGCTCGGTATCATGACAACGAAAAGCTCGAGGAGAGGTGGTAAGTTTATAATCAACTTTAACCCGGAAACCATGAGCAGGGTAAGTAAACCCCCGATCAGTGCCTTGATGAGATGCGATGAAGGAATTTTGAACTTGACGTATTTTCGCGCAAAATTGAGTGAGAGCGAGAGGCCGACTAGCATAGAGAGGAAAGTCGCTACTGCTGCACCCTCGATGCCGTAAGGGAGAATCAAAATGAGGTTCAACGCGAAATTGGAGCATCCCATAATAACCACGACCACTGTAATAATGGCCGGTTTTCCTATACCCAAAATCACCCTATTTGAAATAGTGTAAAGCGTCTGGACAATTGCGGCAAGCGCAAGAATTTGGAGTGCGACGCTCGCAGCAAGGTATTCAGATCCAAAGAGCGTGGAGATCACCACACCAGGGAAAGTTATGATGATAAGCGCTGCGGGAATGATGAAGATGAAAGAAAACTTTATGAGTGTGTGCATTGCCTCCCCGATGAGTTCATGCTTCCGCTTAGCCCAAAGTTCAGAAATCATCGGAAAGAGAACTGCCCCCATAGCTGCTGGAAAATATAGCAATAGGTTCGCGACTGGATACGCAACTTGATAAAAGCCTACTTCAGGGAGCGAGCGGAACATCGCGAGCACTAGAGTGCCCATATAACCAATTATCACACCCGCTAGCGCGCCGATCAACACCGGCAATGCAAACGTGAATAATTCTTTAAGTAACCCCTTGGAAATTTCAAGTTTTGCCTTTATAACGTTGGCATGTCTCTTTATGAAAAGACCAGACGCAATGAGTACAGTCCCCCCCAAACCTGCTAAATACGCAAGCGCAACATTTGCGACATTAAAGCCCAAAATCCAAAGTAAAGGAAAAACAAAAACAAAAGGAAGAAATATTTCAAAAAATCCCAGCAGTGAGAAAGGCACGATATCCTGAAGCGCCCGAAACGTCGTTTTGAAAGTATAGAAAATAGCCTGGAATAAGAACCATCCACTTAAAACTTTAATAACCAATGATGCTTCCAACGTCCCAAAAACTGTGAGAGCTATTTGATCAGAAAAAGCGATCAAAATAAAAGCTACGAAAAGAGAAAAAAGTACTTGCACGAGCATGAGGGTGGTCATGGTCGATTTTATTTGATTAAATTGTTTTTGAGCAACGAATTTGGGGATGGATCTTACAACAGCTTGACCAACGCCTAAATCGCGGAATGCGCCAAACATTGAAACGAACATAAACACAGCAATAAAGAGACCATAACCTGCATCACCCAGGGTGCGGGCGAGAAATACACGGAGGAGGAAGCCGACCACAGCAGAGACGACTAACGCGGTGAAAACAATGGTACTTCCCCTGGCAAAGCGTCTGGCATAGCTTTTCTTGGCCTCGGATGTAGCTTCACCCATAATTTTCAACCGCTCCTAGCAAGATGTGATAACCCTACCAACATTTAAAATGTCATTTAGGCCACCATGAAAATTGCCCTGTACGATTTAAGTCCTTAAAATAAAGATGGAAGTAGAGAACATGAAGAAAATAAACGTGCTTCAAGTATGTAGTTACCTGGGTCTGGGGGGCATTCAAAAAAGCTTACAAATAATCACAAAATACCTCGATAGGAGTATCTTCAACGTTTCGGTTTGTGTCTTGGTGCCTGGGGGCGTGAGGGAAAGGGCAATCAAGGAAATGGGAATAAAGGTTTATAACGTGGACAAAAGTCCTGAAAAATTTGCTAAATTGATTGAAGATGAAAAAATTCGCATAGTCCATTTCCATGGTGGCGAAAAGGAGTTCCCAGTTTTCATAAAAGCTGCAAAAGAAGCCGGCGCTTTAGCAATCATTTTGATGGACGTAGCGGGCAAAATAATCGATCCAGAAACAAGTAAATTGATCGACCGCCATTTAATAAGTAAGATGATAGCCCTTCGATACAAGAAATGGTATAAGGTGTCTAGCGAAGAGTTCCATAAAAATTGTAGGGTGTTGTATTACCCAATTGATTTAGACAAGACCAAACATTTCAAAATATCTAGCGATGAAATCTTGCGTGAAAGGAAAAAACTTGGGATGGAACCAAACGATTTGGTAATTGGTGGAATTGGGAGACCAGACATTTCAAAATGGGGTGATATTGTCGGCATAATATCTCACCTCATCAAAAGAGTTCCAAATGTCAAGTATTTGGCAATGGGTCTCCCTGAATTAAAAAAGATGGAAATCAGAAAGAGAAATTTGGATAAATATTTTGTTTATTTGAGTCCTGATCCAAATGTCGCAAAATTTTATTGTTTAATCGATATTTTCGCACTTTCTTCTTCTAGAGGAGGTGAAACATTTGGTCGCACAGTAGCAGAGGCGATGTCCTACAAGAAACCTGTAGTGGTCCGCTCCACGCCACTCGCAGATAATGCTCAGATAGAGCTGGTGGATAACGGTAAAACTGGTTTCGTTGTTTATTCCCCAAATGCATTTGCCGAGGCAATTGCCTACTTGGCGTCGAACAGAGCGGTAGCTAGGAGAATGGGGCTGGCCGGCTACGCAAAAGTGAAGAGGGGATATGAGGCCAAAAAAATTACGAAGATGTTAGAAAAGCGCATCCTAGAGCTTTTGATAGCGAGGGGGATGAAAATCCACCAAAAAATTTTAAGAAAGTACGAAAAAATCAGTCAATTTCCCTCACGTAAGAACATCGACGACTTCGAAGTTGAATACGAGCGGAGGCTCAGAGATTGCGTCGGGAAACCAGATTTGATCAAAATTCTCGTCGGCAAGCATGTAGCGTTTAGCCCATTAATACGGAAGTTCATCAGAAGTGTTAGGTTTACCAATTTTAGAAATACGATTATGAGGTTCCGTGAAAGGCGGTAGATCGGATTCGGTATTCAAATTTAAACACAGTTGGAACGCTGCTTTATTTGTCTTGCTACGAATCCAATCAAATTCGGTTGGAGCTTAAGCATGCCTGGCAAACTGTGAAAACGGTGGGCATGCAGCACTTTCGAGAAATACACGGGGAAATCGAAAAGTACTTCCCCTCTTAAGAAAACCTTTGAGGCAATCTTGGAGTTATGAAAACAAATTTCTGACCCTTTATCTATATTTTCCCTGGGGTTCTGCTGCGTATTATGGACCTTTAGCGTTTGATGCCTTCGGTGATGCATTTCGGGACTTTTGCTGCGTCCCTCCAGAACTCGGGTTGACTTGCCGCCGGTCACCTCAGGACGGGGCCAGCGCCCAATTCAGCGGTATATCCGAAAACTCCATCTCCCGCGCCGTCTTTTCCTCCGGAGTTGGGGCCAGTGCCCACTCCAATGGGATCTCCGTGAACCTTACCTCCAGCGTTACCTTCTGAACGATGAATCTCGCTATCGTCGAGATCACGTTCTCGGTGTTGTCAGCGGTAAGATCCAGCCTAACTTTTTTCACAGTCTTGCCCGCCGGATGCATGATGTTCTCGTTTTCCTCCACGTGCCAAGGCGGAGTGAAGGTCTCGATGACGCTCTTATTTTCAAACGCATCCGAATAAGTGTAGAACTTTGCGACAAGCTTCGAACCCTGGTGAAGGTCAAGGTTCTTTTCTAAACGGACCGCATAAAGATTTTCAAGCCCCCTGAAAACCGCCGCCCCTGTATTTACCACGATGTTGTCGACGAGAGTATCGGCTTCGTAGTTTTGTATAGCAATCCCCCCGGCAGGTAGCAGAGAGATCCTCTCGTCCATTACATCGGTCCATAAAACTCCCCCAACCCAGATTTTGATGTTGGCACCGGACACCGTCGCTTCAACGAGGTGCCAGCTAGCATAATAAGGGGGTTTCGTCGAATCTGCCTTTAGATCATATTCTTCGATAATCCCATCGTCGTTGGTATCGACTCTAAGGCTAAGTTGCCAATACTCTCCGCTCATGAAGAAATAAATTCCTTGCCAATCTTCAATATCTTGATAACCGCCACCAAGATATGGTAAACCGCTAGCCCGCAAAATTACTCGAGCTGTAGAATATTGCCAATATTCTATCGTGTTCCAATTTAGGGATGCTGTGAAGTCAGTCCAGCTCGCGTCACGCCAGACGTACGTGCTCCGACCTTCTTCACCCACGTGCATGTCAATATAGAGTTGACCGTTCTCTACAGAAACGTTTGGAGTATAAGAACCGTCCCATGCCATTTTCCAGCCCTGTTGTTGCAACGATTCCCAAGTTTCCCCCTCGAAATCTTCTAAGAAACCCTCTTGTGGAACGGATGCCGCCACGCAACTCGCGCTATCACTCACCCAGGCGTATTCAATCGAGGTGGCGGTGACGGTTATGTCGTCCTCGACAAACAATATCGCGTTTTCGGGTATGGTGACGCTAAGCGCAGCTATCCTGTTTTCACCAGGCTGGACGTTCTCGAGCAGATAATTATCTAGAGTCGGTCCCCAATCCTTGTTGTCGCTGACACTCAGGGCATAGTTGTCATCGAGTGCGCCTGTGTTAGTGACCGTAACGCTGTAGCTAAGCGTCATACCGGGCGGCCCACTTTGATAATTCGGCGAAATCGATACGCTGACGCCCCTACCGAGCACCCTTATAGTTATGGGGGCTCGATTCCAAGACTGCATGGAACTTTCGACAATTATGACCCCGGCAAACTGGTATATAATTGGGTGGTTGTCGGTCGCGATGTGCGGGACCCCACCAACTCCTGCGGCGCGCAGGGTTATATCGACGTTGAACTCCCCGTTCCTAGGATCCTTGCTATCGACGGGGCATTCCACGCTCAGAGCGTGCCTTGTGCTACCCGGGTAATCCGGCGACGGGGCCGAATCCAGCGTGACGACGGCAGGTATTGACTCGCCCGCGTAATCGCCCGTGGTGAAGTAAGTCGAGGCCTCCACGAACGTGAAGTTCTCGGACGGCTCGTTGTCGTAACAGTCCCACGCTATGGTAACCGTGTACGCTCCGTTCTCCGGCTCGTCCCATTCGAGCACGTGCCTGATGAGGAAATTGTCTCCCTGCGCGACCTCGATATTCTCGCCGCCAGGGTCATGGACCAGGTTCCCTGGACTAGCGAGGGACGCAACCGATATCATTGAAAACACCAAGCCCAAGACCAGCAAGATAGAAACAACGCCACGCTTGAAACTCTCGGCCCTCACTTACTGCCCCCTTTTACCTCCTTAGAAATTCGGCGGTTCACATTTAAAGCGCTTGTGGTTCAAAGGTGCTCATTCCTTTGCGCGTGCCAGAGTCGAGGGAAGTGGTGTTGAAAAGTCTTGAAATTTACCACTCAAATTAAGCCACGAATATTTACCAGAACCTTGATTTTTATTCGTGCTCTTTACTCCACTTGTAGATATTAAAAACAATCTTCATCGCTGCGTAGGCGTCGTGGAGGGTACCTACGGGCTCCCTGTTATCCCTGATGGCCGTAATAAAATCTCCAAGTTCCAACTCCCACGAAACATCTTTGCCCGGCCAAGTGTGGACGAACTTATCTGGAATACCAAATTCTGGCCTCATCTTGTAATACGTCAATGTTTCTTCACCGTAGCTTCCACCCAGCCCATTGA
>JAGMBM010000205.1 GCA_023129675.1 Hadesarchaea archaeon
TAGTGGCTGGCGGGCCCGGAGGGATTCGAACCCCCGATTTCCTGGTTTCTTCCCTCGCAGCGAAGGCCGAAGCCAGGTATCTTATCCAGGCTAGATCACGGGCCCCCAATTGTTTTTATTACCCCACATTAGTATTCCTTTCGTGATGGGGTCAAATGATGAAAGCCCTCATGCTCATCTGCGACGGCATGGCGGATCGTCAAGTAGCTAAGCTCGGTAATCGAACCCCGCTCGAAGCTGCTCGAACGCCTAACATGGACAAGCTGGCGAAGCGGGGGGTCTGCGGACTGATGGACACCATTGCCCCCGGCGTACCACCGGGGAGCGACACGGCCCACTTAGCATTACTCGGCTATGACCCATTCGAGGTCTACACTGGCCGGGGACCATTCGAGGCCGCCGGCGCAGGTATCGAGTTACACCCTGGGGATGTCGCCTTCAGGGCCAACTATGCCACCGTGGATGATGCCCTCGTCGTCAAGGACAGGCGGGCAGGACGCATCCAGGAAACAGGACCACTTGAAGCTGCAATAGGGCAAATCAAGCTTCGCGGGGCGGATTTCATTTTCAAAAACACGGTTGGTCATAGAGCAGCCCTAGTGCTACAGGGAAAAGGTTTGTCGAACGAAGTCACGGACTCAGACCCGCATGAAATTGGTAAAAAAGTCCTCCGGGTAAGACCGCTTCTGCGGACTCTCGAACGGCCCCAGCTCCTCCGAGCCATTCTCACGGGCGGCATCCGCAGATTTGTCGGACGGCGGCGCAGGTCAACGAAGACCGCACGACTGCTCAACGATTTCTCGCGCAGGGCTCACGAAATTTTAAAAAATCATCACCTTAACATAGAACGTGCAAAAAAGGGATTCCCCCCCGCAAACTACCTCCTCCTTCGCGGTGGCGGGGTGGTTCCCCACCTTCAACCCCTCCAGGAGCGATTTGATATCCGAGGAGCTTGCATCGCTGCTGCTGCGCTAGTGAAAGGTGTCTGCAGGATGGCGGGCATGAAAGTGATCGATGTCCCAGGTGCCACCGGCAGCGTTAACACGGACCTAAACGCGAAGGTGAAGGCTGCCCTAAAGGCGTTAGAAACCCACGAGCTCGTGCTGCTCCACGTGAAGGGATTTGATGAGGCAAGCCATGATGGCAATGCTGCTGCCAAGGTAAAACTCATCGAGCGTACTGATAAGGAGCTGAAGCCACTCATAAGCGCTGCAGATTTCGTCGTCTTGGCAATTGACCATACCACGCCCGTCACCGTGCGTGAACACACAGGTGATCCCGTGCCGATAGTAATCGCCGGCCCAAGTGTGCGAGCGGATGAAGTTCGTGTCTACAGCGAGCGCGCAGCTGCTCGAGGCGGCTTGGGTCGAATTAGAGGCAAGGATCTGCTACCGATCCTAGCTGACCTGATGGGAAAGGGTAAAAAGTTCGGCGCATAGAAGTTATTGGACGATAAAATGCGTGAAAAGGTGGAAGCCGTCCTCGACGAAATTCGTCCGGCGCTTCAAGCAGATGGCGGAGATGTTGAGCTCGTCGACGTTACCAAGGAAGGTATAGTTAAAGTAAGGCTCGTTGGGGCGTGTGCGGGGTGTCCAATGTCGACGATGACCTTGGCCTTTGGCATCGAACGCACGCTCAAGGAACGTGTACCTGAGATCAAGCGGGTAGAAGCGGTCTAGCGCGCGAATAGTGACTTTAGCTCGCTCGGTTTTACCACACCTCGTTCGGTCACTATCGCCTTTACCAAGCGCGCAGGCGTGATGTCGAACGCGGGGTTAAGTACTTTCACCCCTTTGGGCACCACCCGGGTCCGCCCGATAAACTCAACTTCGCTCGCATCGCGTTGCTCGATTGGGATTTCCCTGCCGCTCCGCACGCTCATGTCAATGGTGCTGGTCGGGGCAACGACGTA
>JAGMBM010000206.1 GCA_023129675.1 Hadesarchaea archaeon
TTGGGCGGGTCCGTCTCACCCTGGCAGCAGCTGCCTCGAGCTCGCGCAACATCTGGGCCTTCCCTCTCGCCTTACTTCGCAGTGCAGTGACCGCAAGCGCCATCGCTGCCGCCGCGGCGAGCGCTGGGGCCCCCCTTATTTGCATGCGCTCGATCGCCTTCGCCAATTCTTCAGCACTCCTGCACTTCACAAACCTCAGTTTCTCCGGCAACCTCGTCTGATCGATCAATACCACGCTTTTACCTCGAAGCTCGATCGTCCGCATGCCCTCACCGCCTGTCGTGGTTGAATTCCCATATCGTGAACGATTTGAAGCTGATGTACCAATGATAGATAAGCAGCTTTTCACCCGCTGACTTCTTAGCCTCTCACTTAAATAAAATCGTGCACAGATTAGTTGGGAACTCCATGCTCACCGTCGCGCGAAAAGCCGCAGAGCTGATCAAAACTCATCGAAACGATTCCATCCAAATCATCTCACACATGGACGCCGATGGTGTGTGCGCGGCCGCGGTAATCTCGAAAGCTCTCGATCGAAATAACGTTGAACATCACACGAAATTCGTCCGCATGCTTTACCGAGAGGTCGTTGAAGAGCTCGAGCCTACCGACCTAACCATTTTCACCGACCTCGGCAGCTCCCAACTCCAAAATGTCCACAACAGATTTTCCGGACATGATGTCATCATCGCCGACCACCACGTGCCGGAGCGGGTGGAGGGCTGGCGGGAACTCGTTCACTTCAACGCACATCAATTTGGTTTGGATGGCGCTCAGGAGGTGAGCGGGGCTGGCATGGCCTACATCATCGCCCGGGAGTTGGACCAAGCTAACCGGGATCTCTCGGGGCTCGCGATCGTCGGCGCCCTTGGAGACATTCAGGACGCTTGGGGGAAGTTGCTCGGATACAACCGGCAGATCGCCAAGGACAGCATCGACTCAAAGGTTCTTGAACAAAAGATTGACCTGATGTTCTACGGGCGTCACACTCGACCGATCTTCAAAGCGCTCGAAACCTTCACCGATCCTCCGATACCCGGCGTCAGCAATTCAGCCCCTGGCTGCGTGAGCTTGCTCAAAGACCTCGACATCCCGTTCAAGAGCGATGGTGGATGGCGTCGCCCCATCGACCTCACCGATCTCGAAAAACGTCGGCTGGCAACGGAGCTGATCGCGCGAGCCTACACAGCGGTGCCGAAGGAACTCGTGCAGTATGTACCGGGACTAATAATCGGCGAGGCTCACACGCTACTGAAGGAGGACGAACGGTCGATGCTTCGCGGTGCCGACGAATTCTCGACCTGCATAAACTCGACCGCGCGTCACGAGCAGCCGCTGATAGGTTTCGAGGTCGCCAAGGGTGACCGTAGGACTTACTATCGTGCGATGTTGAAATTGCTCCGCTATCACAGACGTTGCATCGCCGAGGGCATGGAATTTATCGAACAGAGTGGGCTCGAGCGGGGACGCCGAGGATACTTGCAATATTTTGACGCAACGGGGGAAATAAAGGAAACCTTCATTGGAACGATAGCCAGCCTCACACTTGGGCACCCGGCCTGTGACCCCTACAAGCCCATGATAGGAATAATCAGGAAGGACGGCGTCGCCAAAATTTCCGCACGATGCTCGAAACTCCTTTTCCTAAAAGGTTTGGACATGGCCCGGGCGATACGCGACGCTGCACGGTTGGTTGGGGGGGAGGGTGGTGGACACGCGGTCGCCTGTGGCGCCCAGGTGGAGGAAAATCGAATTCCGGAATTTTTAGAGAGGTTCGAGTATCTGATAATCGAACAGCTCGGTTGACCCCCATCAGACTTTCGCGGTCTTTCTTTTCTCTTGTTTTCTAAATACCTCGGCAATTTCTTGAATCGTGTTTATCTCATTCGGTCTTCTATCTTCCCTTATCCGTATATATCGGGGAAATCTCATCCCAAAACCTGAAGTGTGCTTTTCGGCTGGACTCACTTGAAGTTCTTCATAAACCACTTCAAACACGATCTTGGGTTCAAAGTGCGCGTCACAATCGATTTCGATGTCAATATCGGGATGAGGTTTTTTTAGCTGGATTTTCTTAAACAACTTTGTTAGTTCTTTTAGATCTTCGTCCGTATAACCTGAGCCGCACTTAGTAACCGTCTTAAACCTTCCCGTTTTCCCATCACGCGCCGCTAATATGTAACTGCCGAAGAAACCCGCACGCTTGCCCTTGCCGTAGAGCCCACCGACCACGACGAGATCCAAAGTTTCGAGCACCGGCTTGAGCTTGAGCCAAACGAACTCCCGCCGTCCAGCGCGATAGCTCGCCTCGAGGTCCTTCGCCAGCAACCCCTCGTGGCCTATCTTAATCGACCAGTCCATGAACTCCTTTATTTCATCAGGCTTGTCGAGGACTCGTTGTTCAACCATCATCACCTTGCCTTTTACCTCCTTGACGATTCGCTCGAGTGCCATCCTTCGCTTGACGTAAGGTTCATCAAGCACCACGTTACCATCCGACATCAGCAAATCGAATACGTAAATTTCAACCGGAATTTGTTCGATCGCCTGCTTGATCTCGTACTTGCGACGCCGCTTAAGCACCTCCTGGAATGGCATGGGTTTCCCCGTGCGTTTATCGACCGCCACCAACTCCCCATCGACTATCGCCCTCTTCGGCTTCAGCGCTTGGCGCAAGGGGTCGATGATGTCGGGAAACATTTTGGTGTA
>JAGMBM010000207.1 GCA_023129675.1 Hadesarchaea archaeon
CCAAGCGACCGGCGCTACAATTATCCCTTCATCACCTGCGTCAACTGCGGTCCTCGCTTCACCATCATCGAGGAGCTCCCTTACGACCGCCCCCGAACTTCGATGAAGGCCTTTCCGCTCTGCACCGATTGCCTCCACGAGTATCAGGACCCCCCCGACAGACGATATCACGCAGAACCGACGTGCTGCCCAGTATGTGGCCCCCGTATGGAACTCTACGATCGGGATGGGCGCCGCATCGATGTAGCTGACCCCTTCCGCGAGACGGCGCGCCTGTTGGACGAGGGAAGCATCGTGGCGATAAAGGGGATAGGGGGGATCCACATCGCCTCGAAGACCTCTGATGATGAGGTGCTCGTGCGCTTACGTAGGGCTTCCAACCGTCCTCAGCAGCCTTTCGCGATCATGTCAAAAAATCTCGAAACTATCCAAACCTTTGCCGAGGTCAACGAGACGGAGGCGGAATTGCTGACTTCCTACCGAAGACCAATCCTGTTGCTCAAGCGCTCGTCTAACTACATACTCTCTGACCTCGTCGCTCCCGGGTTGGACTCAGTCGGTGTCATGCTGCCATATTCGGGAATCCACCACCTCATCCTGCGGCACGGCTCGGACCCGGCCTACGTCATGACGAGCGCCAACGTCCCCGGCCTACCGATGTTCGTGGACAACGCCGAGGCGATAGTGAAGCTGCAGGGGGCGGTCGATTTCTTCCTTCTTCACGATCGGTTGATAGTGAACCGGTGCGACGACTCAGTGGTGAAGCTCATCGACGGGAAACCGGCGTTCCTCCGACGCTCCCGTGGCTACGTTCCAGAGCCGATAAAGCTCTCGTTCAGGAGCGAGCGGAGCGTGCTCGCGGTCGGGGCCGAGCTAAACGTGAGTGCAGCGATCTTGGTTGGCGATCGATGCTTCGTCAGCCAGTACATCGGTGATACCACCAAGGTCGAAACACTCGAGTACATGCGGGCAGCGGCCGAGCGATTGATGCGCCTGCTGAACCTAAAGGGCGTGGACGTAGTTGCTCACGAT
>JAGMBM010000208.1 GCA_023129675.1 Hadesarchaea archaeon
TCACGGGTGACCTACGCGAACGAGCATGGAAGCTCTTCCACGAGTCCATAAAGGAAGCCCCCGACACGGAGACAATTAAGCGAGTGATACAGAAGCGCGGGGGGATAGTCCGCGCGCCTTGGTGCGGAGGAAAAGCGTGCGGGGAGGCGCTAAAGGAGCAAACGGGCTGGGACCTGCTTGGAGAGGAATTCGATGGTAGGGCTCCGGCTGGTGCTTGTCCAATTTGCTCCAAACGGGCGAAAGTTAGTGTGCTGATTGCTCGAACCTATTAAAAGCTCCTAAATGCCCTTAGAACCTCTTTCTCAGAAGGGAAGCCGGTGGGGCCCTTATATTTTATTTTCAGCCCCGCGGCAGCGGTTGCAAATTTTGCCGACTCCAACGTGTCATGCGTCGTGATATACCTAGTTAGGAATGCCGCACCAAAGACATCGCCAGCGCCTGTCAGATCCTTAGCATCGACTTTCAGGGAATCTATTTTGACCAATCCTTCGTCGCTGAGCACCATCGAAGCATCCCTCCCCCTGGTCAAGATCGCAATTTTTGGCCCCATCGCTCTAAGGCTCTCAAGGACCTGCTTGGCGCCGCCACTGAGTGCCCCCGCTTCCTCCTTCCCTATTTTTACTACGTCAGCATGTTTCAGGAATTCACCAAGCTCACGGGATTTGACCTCAACTTTCCCATCCTTGCTTATCTCCCTCAGAATCCCTTGGGGGTCGAGCATGACTAGGTTCGACTCACGCTTGATTGCCTTGAGCATATCAGGCGTTATCTCGTTGGCGATTGGAGAAACGTAGAAGCTTTGGGCGTCGCTATAAGCGGCTGGGATATCGTCGGGGGAAATTCTCGGCGCCACGTGTTTGCAAACTTGCTTGCGATTGCCCGCCTCGTCGTAGGTGTTCTCAAAAGTCGTGGTATACTCACCCGCCACCAAGATGCCCTCGGTGTCCAGGCCGAGCTTGCTGTAAATCGGGGGAAACTTCTCAAGGAAATCGGCGCCAACTTTTGAAACAACGCCAATGTTTTTCATCAGGGCCGCAAATGTGAAGCCCGCATAGGTCGGCGCCCCGCCAAGGGCATTTTCGATGATACCCCAAGGTAGCACGTTCACATCGATCGCTATATGCCCGACCACGATGGTGTCGAACTGCACGCTATCGCTCCCTCTTGCCGGCTATAAAATCCTCAACGGCCCGCCTCGCGTCCTCATCCGACATCTGAACGGGTGGGTGCTTGAAGAAATATGCCGAGATACCAATCAGGGGCCCGGCGATGCCCCGATCTAGAGCGAGTTTCACGCCCCTTATGGCGTCAATCACGACACCCGCACTGTTCGGGGAGTCCTCGACCGAGAGCTTCACATCGATGCTAAGGGGTACGTCCCCGAATTTTCTGCCCCGCATATGGATATAACATACCTTGTTGTCATTCAGGAAGGGAACGTAATCGCTGGGACCAATTCGAAGGGGGATTTCGTAGGGCACTTGGCTTGAAACTGCTTCCGTCTTGCTCACGCGCTTCGAACTCAGGCGTTCCTCCTCGACCATGTTAAGGAAATCAGTGTTTCCCCCTATGTTGAGTTGGTAGCTCTCCTCGAGCTTGACCCCCCGGTCGATGAATAGCTTTGCAAGCATGCGATGGAGGATAGTCGCCCCGACCTGAGATTTGATGTCGTCACCCGCGCAGGGCAGCCCGGCATCCTCGAAGCACTTCCCCCACTCCTTGTTAGATGCTATGAATTCTGGGATGCAATTGATAAATCCGCATCCCGCATCGATTGCCTGCTGCGCGTAGTAACGGGATGCCTCGTAGCTCCCGACTGGCAGGTAGTTTACTAAGATATCTACGTCCGCGTCTTCGAGCGCTTGGGCAACGTTCACCGGCTTCTGCGTGGGGTCGACGAGTATCACTGGTTTAAGGTATTTGCCCAAGCCATCCAATGCCGGGGCCTTCATCACCTCAACACCCAGTTTTGAAACGTCACTAAATTTGATTGTGCAATTTGGGGGGGAGAAGATGGCTTCCGCAAGGTCATTGCCAACTTTGTTCGCGTTGATGTCAAAGGCAGCGACGAACTCGATGTCTCGGATGTGGCAGCC
>JAGMBM010000209.1 GCA_023129675.1 Hadesarchaea archaeon
AAGGAAATTGCAGTTCGAGTCGACCTCGGTGATGGAACACCCGTAACCATCGCGGGCATAGCGAAAGGCGCCGGCATGATCCACCCAAATCTACAAACCGCAACCATGCTCGCATTCATCGTCACCGACGCCGCGGTGAGCCCTGCGGCGCTCCGGGCCACGCTCCAGAACTCGATCGATCAAAGTTTCAACATGATCAACATCGACAACGAAACCAGCACTAACGATATGGTGCTCGCGCTCGCGAACGGGCGAGCGAAAAATCGTCCCATCACGCTTAAGCGCCAGGATAAGCGGTTCCAAGCCGGGCTCGACGAGGTGCTCACCGAGCTTGCTTGGATGATGGCCAAGGATGGGGAAGGGGCTTCACACTTGATCGAGGTTCAAGTGAAAAACGCACGAAATAAGGGGGACGCGCGCCGTGCCGCCCTAGCCGTTGCCGGATCGAACTTGGTCAAGGCCGCGATATTCGGGCGTGACCCCAACTACGGCCGGGTCATCGCCGCGCTCGGCTACTCGAGGACATCGTTCGACCCATCCAAACTCAGCTTGGAACTCGTGAGCGATCGGGGGCGCGTCAATCTCGTCAAGCGCGGCAAGCCGAGGCCTTGGCGAGCGATCGAGCGGGCGCGCGACCTGATGCGCAGCAAAGAGATCGAAATCCACGTCGACCTCGCCGCTGGAAAAGCTTGCGCCACGGCTTGGGGATGCGATCTGACCTACGAATACGTGCGGATTAACTCGAAGTACACAACCTAGTTTGGGCTATGTTTAAGAGCATAAAGTTTAATGAAATCAATTCAGTGGTGAAAATGCAGGAACGTGCCAAGATTTTGCTCGAGGCCTTACCTTACATCCAGCAGTTCCACGGCAAGACAATTGCCATCAAGCTCGGCGGGAGTGTGTTGGGAAAGGAAGAGATGCTCGATTCCCTTCTCCAGGATGTTGTCCTCCTCAACCTCTTCGGAATGAAGATAGTGGTGGTCCACGGTGGGGGCCCGGAGATAAGCGAGGAAGTGCGCAAGTTAGGAATCAAGCCGAAGTTCATCGAGGGACTTCGTGTCACTGATGAGAAAACGATGGAGATCTTGCACGAGCAGCTCGCTGGAAAAATCAACAAGCAGATTGTGTTAGGAATCAATCAGCGCGGGGGGAAGGCTTTTGGGATGTCGGGGATGGATGGAAACCTTATCCGCGCGCAAAAGCTCACCTACAAGACAACCACAAGCAAGGGAAAAGAAATTGAAGTCGACCTTGGTTTCGTCGGGGAGGT
>JAGMBM010000021.1 GCA_023129675.1 Hadesarchaea archaeon
TGATTGAGACTTGGACCGGAACCGTTAGTGCTCCAGCTGCTTGGCAGCTGATCGAGATTTGGACCGGAACGGTTGAAGTTCCCGCTATACTCGGCAAACCAGTACTCGTCTCGCCCGAAAATGCAACCCGGACCGATAACACGCCGATCTTCGTATGGATTATCGGCTTCAACGCGGACAACCACCGCCTGCTCGTCGACAACGACTTAGGCTTTGGCTCTCTTGCTGACAACGTCTTGCTCGGCGCCACTGACAACACTTGGACGAAATCGGCTCCCGGCTACCCCGAGGACAACTATTACTGGAAGGTGGTGGCGATCAATGCACAGGGCGAGAATGAGTCGGTGGTCTGGAGCTTCGAAGTTGACGCTCAGGCACCGTCCGCGCCCACGTTAGTCTCACCGGCGGACGGGGCGACTACCGATGATACTACACCGACCTTCGACTGGTCCGATGTCACCGACCCATCGGGTGTCACCTACACGCTGGAGATCGTGGGAACGCTGACCAAGACCGGATTGACCACCTCAACCTACACGCTCACAAGCGGCGAGGCCCTCTCGGACGGTAATTACTCTTGGCGCGTTCGAGCGATTGACAATGTAGGCAACGAGAGCAACTGGTCGGACACGCGGTCGCTAACCGTGGCCACCGCACCTCCACCACCCCCACCTCCACCTGCACCGAACTTCAGGATCTCAGTGAACCCGACGAGTGACGAGGTTGTGCAGGGCAGCTCTACGACGGCGACCGTCACCGTCACACGAATCGAGGGCTACAGCTACACGGTCGACCTCAGCGCGAGCGGTCAGCCCAGCGGCGTCATGGTCACCTTCTCGCCCTCCAGCGGCACCCCGAGCTTCGACTCGACGCTCACTATAAGCGTGGGCAGGAGCGCCCCGGCCGGCACCCACACGATAACGATCAAAGGCACGGGCGAGGATGGAAAGATCCGTTCGACAACTTACGTGCTGACGATCACCCTTGTACCTCTCGAAATCCCAATCTCATCCGTGGATGCCATCACGCCTTACTGGCAGACGACCACGCCCTTCGCCATCACAGCAACTGCAAGCGACAACGATGGCCATGTGACCGACATCACGCTCTGGTACCGCTACTCGGCCGACAACTCGAGCTGGGACAACTGGACGCTATTCGGAGTCGACAGCGCCGAACCCTGGTCGTGGTCGTTCACCGCACCCAAGGACGATGGGTACTACGAGTTCCACTCGATTGTCCGGGACAACGATGCCAACGAGGAGCCAGCCAAGTTACAGGCCGGAGCCCGATGCGCTGTCGATCGAACGACGCCACTCGCAATTCAACTGGTGTCCCCCGCGGACATAGCGATGATCGACGAGGTCGCGCCGATATTCAATTGGGCTGATATCACCGACCTTTCCGGCGTCACCTACGAGCTGATCGTCGACGACAACTCGGACTTCAGCTCGCCCGTCTTGAGCAAGGTCGGACTCACGACTACGGTGTACCAGCTCAGCGTTTGGGAGGCGCTGGCTGAGGACACCTATCACTGGCGAGTCCGGGCGGTCGACGGGGCCGGGAACGTCGGTGAATGGGCAGACGCTCGGTTATTGGTCGTCAGGGTCGCGATACCTACCGTCACGATCGAACCCGTACCTGCGGGTGGGACCGCCGCGGCAGACTTCACGGGCTATCGCATTTTCATAGTGAAAGTATCGATAACCGTGACGCAAGATGTGTCGGGTGGTGAGGTCGAGACCTTACAGATCGCGATCGAGGAGTTTACTGGAAGACCCGAGCGGGTGGCTGTGCCGAGCGGAGTGACCTACCACTACTTCGGGATCGTCACCACGAACGTTACAGCCGAGAACATCAGCTCCTCGCTGGTAGAGTTCAAGATATTGAGATTGTGGGTCGAGCAGAACGGTATCGATGAGGGCACGATTAAGCTGCTCAGGTGGTCCAATAGCGAGTGGCAGAGGCTGCAGACGAGGTTCTTGAATGCCGACTCGGAGTATCTGTACTTCGAGGCCTCAACGGAGGGACTTTCTCTGTTTGCTGCCACTGGAGAGCAGAAGGTCATACCCCCACCGGTGCCAATGCGGCCCTCGCCCATGCCGGTGTTCTATACGCTGATGGTGATATTCGGCGCGATGGGTGGGGTTGCTTACGCTTACATACGATGGTTCCGCCCGATTTCGCCGAGGATCTCACTAAAGCGCTTGAAGGTGTCCAGGCCGGCCGTATCGATCAAGCGCCTGAAAGGATTGATAACTCCAGCGATACCCCTCAATAGCTTGGTGCCAGCCCCGATGACCCTAGCCTCAGCCCTACCAGTTGGACCACTCGAGCCTGTGCCCATCGTCACTCGCCCGCCCGCGCCTTCACCCAGAAGGATCATGCCGAAGGCGATGGTGCCCTCCGAAATCCTCGAGCACCTGAAGCGCCGGCCTCGACCACCTGCACCGAGGGTAGCCAGGCCCGAGGAGGCGGGCATTCTACTCGAGGACCTGAAGCGCGCTGCGAGTCCCACGGGGCTCGCCATCACCCTCGAGGGCTTGACAAAGGTGAGTAGGCAACCTGTAGAGCCGAGCATCCCTATGAAACGCCTCGAGCGGTTGGCGAAACCCTTGGAGCCTAGCATCTCCCTTAAGCGTCTCAAAGAGGTGGCGAGACTTCATCTGAAACATAAGGCTCTCCCTAAGCGGGTACCGGCAGCGCGAGGAGAGGAACCCAAGTCTTTCCTCGAGCGCTTAAAGCGGGAATAATTTAAGTAAGAAAAAGCGTGAGGGAAGAGAAGCAAGTTAGCCGTAAAGCAATGAGCACGATTGAGATTTTGATGCACTCGATTAGGAGCGTGTTCTTCCTCTCGGCGCTTGCGTTCACGTATCACGCCTTCAAGAACCCGATTTTCGCAAGATCCATATACAGGGACCACTGTTGACTACTAACTACTATCTACTAACTAATGGGGGTAAAGAATGAACATCAAATGCAAAAATTGGGAGTTTCAGCGAAAGCAGTCAGAAAAACCCGATTTTCGTAAGATTTATATGCCCTCTTTGTATAGGGACTACTAGCTACTATCTACTATCTACTAACTAATGGGGGTAAAAAATGAACATCGAATGCAAAAATTGTGGATATAAATGGAACTACAAAGGCAAGTCCAACTACTACGCAACTTGTCCCCGATGTTTGAGGAAGGTGAAAGTTGTGGGAAAAAAATTAAGGTCGGCCAAAAAATGATTTTTTCTTTACCCGGGGTGCTCGAATGAGGATGAAAAGAGGCTTGATACTGGGGGTCTTCTCAGCAAAAGGGGGTGTCGGGAAGACTACAACCGTAGCCAACTTGGGTGCAGCTCTGGCCCAGAAGCTCAAAAACCGCGTCGTCATAGTCGAGACCAACATGACTGCTTCAAACTTAGGCTTGCACCTCGGCATCCTAGATCCGCCCGTGGTGATTCAGGATGTCGTTTTCGGCAGGCTCAAAGTCAACGATGCAATTAGCACTACCGACTATGGGCTCCACATCATCCCAGGCTCCGTTGCATTCACGGAGGAGCTCGGCTCGATCGACCTCCGCGGCATCCTAGATGAGCTCACAAAAAAATACGATGTGGTCATACTCGACTCCGCCCCCGGGTTCGGCCTCGAGGTTTTCGCGGGAATGAAGGCCTGCGACGAGCTCCTCATATGTTGTCAACCTAGGGTTCCCGCGATTGCAGGGACGCTCCAGACCTTCCGGGCCGCGGATCGCCTCAAGATCCCAGTGTTCGGGGTGGTCCTGAACCGGGTCACGGGCAGGCGCTTCGAGATCCCGATCTCTGACATCAAGCGAACTCTAGGGTGGCCGACCATGGCGGTAGTGCCGGAGGATGACATGGTCGCGGAAAGCGTGACCCGCGGAGCCCCCGTGGTCCTTCATGCCCCGACCTCGCCAGTAGCACTCGAGTACAGGAAGCTCGCGCAGGCGGTCCTAACCCATCTAAAAGCTCGTAAGCGCATCGCCCCTCGCCGAAAACGCAAGGCTCGAAAACGAGGCAGAAGGAAGAAACGTAAACGCACATAATATGATAAGTTTCTCTATTAATTTCTAACACACCTGTGCCCCTTATGTATTACGCTCATTGTGTGCAAGTTTCCGTGTTTTTTTAAGAACGGTTAGTTGGATGCATCCTTCACCGGCCCAACATTCTATACACCTGGGCTCTTTCCGAGTGTACTCGCCATAACAACCGGGTATTTTTCTTTTCAATCTATGACCTCCACTTATGTTTGCCAAATCTCTCTTATACATTTTTTCCACCAAGAATCACTAAGCTGTTAAAAGGACGCCATCGAAAGTAATGTTTAAACAATTTAGGCGCGGCAGCTTGTACGGATTTTTAAAGATGACTAATAAATAAGTATAGGACGCCCCGGTGGCTCAGCCTGGTAGAGCGACTGAAGTTAACTGTCGAAACTTGTAACCAGGCGCAGGAAATCAGTAGGTCGTGGGTTCAATTCCCACCCGGGGCTCCACCAAACTAACCCGGGACTTCACACTAGAGGGAGATAGAAATAATACCCCAAGCACGCAAACTGATGAAGGTGCTCCGATGTTGATCAAGCTCACCGAGGGGTTGGGTTTCTCTGCCGCCCACTTAATCATCGGGCATGAGAAATGCGAACACCTGCATGGACACAACTATCGCGTGGGTGTGACCGTCGAGGGGGAGCCGGACGAGCAGGGCCTCATCGTCGATTTCCTCGAGCTCAAGCGCATTTTGAAGCAGTTGTGTGGGCGCTACGATCATCAAATACTTTTACCCGAGAACAACCGTGCTTTAAAACGCCTTTCCGAGGGGGCGAGCACCCGCATCGCCGTACACGGGCGGGAGTTCGAGTTCCCCAGCGAGAATGTCGTCTGGCTTCCCGTGGTCAACACGACTGTGGAGGAGCTAGCGCGCGTGGTCGCAGACGAAGTGGTGCGGAATCTATCTTACCCGAACGTGCGTCGGATAAACGTCTGGGTTGAGGAGTCGCCGGGGCAGGGCGCGACCGAAGAGCGGCGAGTGAAGGCTTAACTTTAGCACCGTTCAGGGCACGAATTTCCCTGTACAAGTCTTGGGTTCAGCCCCACAACGCTTATCTTCTAACGAGCAATTTTTCTCTGGGGTCGTGGGGTAGCTTGGTCTATCCTGTCGGCTTTGGGAGCCGGTGACTCGAGTTCGAATCTCGACGACCCCACCATTTATGTAGCGTTAGCTTGAGGTTATCTTTTAAATGTCGATGGCGATATTTGGTGGGCGATAGAGTGCAAGCAGTCATCAAAAGCATCATCCCGTACAGGATCCTCGATAGCCGCGGTGACCCGACGATTGAAATCGAGGTAGTGGTGCGAGGCGGGCGCGGAGTGAAGGCCAGCTTTGGTAGAGCGGCCGCACCCAGCGGGGTGAGCAAGGGAAAGCACGAGGTTACCGCTTTTTCAGAAGGGGGGGTCGATGCATCAATTAAAAAAGTTCGTGGGCTTATAGCGCCGAAGTTGATAGGCGTAGCGGCGAGCGAGCAGGAAAAAGTCGACGGGTTGCT
>JAGMBM010000210.1 GCA_023129675.1 Hadesarchaea archaeon
ACTCTCGATAGCTTTAAAGGCGAAAAAGTTCATCCTGCTCACCGACGTCGTGGGAGTGATGCGCGACCCAAAGGACGAAAAAACTTTGATTTCGGTGCTGACCGTTGACGATGTACAAAAGCTTATGCAAGAAGGAGTAATCAAGAAGGGGATGATCCCTAAAGTCGAGGCTTGCCTAAAGGCTATACTGGGTGGTGTCGAACGATGCCACATCCTCAAAAGCACCATGCCCCATGCCCTCCTGCTCGAGGTCCTGACCGAGAGCGGCATAGGCACGATGATCGAGCGGGGAAAGTGAATGCAGCGCGTCCGAGAGCTCGATGAGCGCTACGTCGCGAGCACCTATCGACGCCAGCCCCTGGCGCTTGTCAAGGGGCGGGGGATGTTCGTTGAAGATATTCATGGCAAAAGTTACCTTGATTTCGTCGGGGGCATTGCCGTATGTTCGCTTGGACACTGCCACCCCGCGCTGACGAAAGCTATCTCTGCACAAGCGAAAAAGCTCATGCACGTTTCAAATCTTTATTACATCCAACAACAAGCGGAGCTGGCGGCATTGCTCTCACGCGTCGTCCCAAAGGGTATCAACAAATTCTTCTTCTGCAACTCAGGCGCAGAGGCTATCGAGGGGGCCTTCAAGCTCGCGATCAAGCACACCCGTCGCCAGCGCGTCATCGCCATGCAGGGCTCCTTCCACGGTAGAACTGCGGCGACCGTTGGCGCGACTTGGAAATCCAGCTATCGTGAGCCATTTGAAGCCATCATCCCCAAAATCTTCGACTTCGTGCCCTTCGACGACCTTGCCGCCGTCGAGCGAGCGATTGGCGAGCAAACGGCTGCCGTGATCGTGGAGTCGATTCAAGGCGAGGGTGGCGTAAATATGCCGTCCGATGACTACTTGCCTGGGCTGCAAAAGCTGTGCGATGAGCATGGGGTGCTCTTGATCTGCGATGAGGTTCAAACCGGCATGGGGCGCACGGGGAAGTGGTTTGCATGCGAGCACTGGGGGGTCAAACCCGATGAGCTCACGATGGCAAAAGCTCTAGGCGGTGGCTTCCCGATCGGCTGCTTGGGCGCAGGGGCTGAGGTGATGAGTTCATTTACGCC
>JAGMBM010000211.1 GCA_023129675.1 Hadesarchaea archaeon
GCACCCCCGCGTTCGCGAGGATGGTTGGCGCGATACAGATGGCGCAGGTTTTCTTTCCCTTGCCGAAGGACTCGCTGGCCATGGAAAGAGCCCGTTTGTCGTTGAAATAAACCGACGCGCCTGGGCCCCCAACGAAGACAATGGCGTCATAGTCGTCAACGCTCACCTGCTCGAGCTTGATATCCGGCGTCACCCTCGCCCCGAGCAGACCTTTCGCAGCGGTCTTCGTGCTAGCAAGGGTTACCTTTGCCCCCGCATGCTCCAGCTCCTCTCTCGTGTGCAAAAGCTCTTCGTCCCTGAAGTTCTCGGGCGCGATTATCATCAACACTTTTTCGCCCGTCAAATCAACCCCCGAGATCATTAGGAAACCTACATTAATAAATATCAAAATTCTGGATACCGCGCATTACCCTTTTTTATTTTTACCTCTCCAATTGCGGTTCTTGCGGCCATTTTTTGTTAGGATCCCCGCGATAATTCCCTCGAGTAAAGGTCCAATCATTCACAACATTAGGATTTGAGCCTATGCACCAATTATCATGCATCCGGCAGTAACACCCAATCCAACAAAAACAGCTTGGCTCACGGCCACCTTAGCCGCTCGATATTACAGTGTTTATAATGGTCCAAAACCAATTTAACCACAGCGTCCAAAATCATTTGCGGCAATCCGCGGTCACTCCTTCACTCGGTTAGCCGTCGGTTAGCCGTTGCGAAGTCTTGATTCGCGGGCCGCGCGTGGCCGGATCTGGTTGGTGATTCTCACCTCCTTTGCCTTCCCGGTCATGCGCAAAGGATTATGCACCCTTGAACCACGCGCGCTTTAAATGTGAACCGCCGAATTCTAGCCCTACCCTACTAATTATGGTATCCAGAACTATAAATGTATATCGGTTTAACACAAAAACAGTTTAAATTATGGTAAAATAACTTCTGCGGGGGCAAAAGGAGGCAGTGAGTGAGGACCTGGGAACAACACCGTTGCCTCTTTTAGGTTTAAATTCACCAAGGTTGAGCTGAGGATGATTAGAATGAAAAACAGTGAGATATCTAGAATGTCAACTACTGGCGTAAGAATACGGGGATTGATGACAAGAAATGTCGTGGTA
>JAGMBM010000212.1 GCA_023129675.1 Hadesarchaea archaeon
TCCCCCCAGAGCTCTCGCTCGTCGTGTGGCTCGCGGTCATCGTGATCTGGCGCTCGCTCGACAAAATCATGCCAAAACGAGGGAGTCGAAACATCATCGCCTCAACGGGGGCAAAAAAATCGAAAAAGCGCGTAGCGATAACAGCTCACTACGACTCAGCGCCGTGTATGGTGAGCTATAAACTGTATCTTTTCGTGAGGTTTGCGTTTCTGCCTGCCCTCGTCATCGTCGCCGCCATCGTGGCTGCGATGGTGCTAGGGGTTTTGCAAGGGTGGGTAATCGTGTGGGGCATTCTCGCGATCGTCTTTCTACCCATCTCCATCGGCATGTTTATCCTCGCCAGCAGCCGACGGGTTTCCCCCGGGGCCGATGACAACGCTTCAGGCGTCGCGGTCATGCTCGAGGTTGCGCGCGCAGCCGCCGAATCCCCACCCGCGGACACGGAGCTTTTTTTCATCGCCTCCGGGGCCGAGGAGCAGGGACTCGTAGGCGCGCGCAAGCTCGTGGCGAGCAAGGCGTTACCGGGGGATACACTCCTGCTTAATTTGGACGGGGTTGGGGTTGGTCCCCACAGCTATGTCATCGAGGGCAACGGTATCTTTAGGCGGAGGCGGACTTCGCCCCAGCTTAATCAGGTGCTCTCGAACTCCATCAAGGGTGTAGGGTTGGAGTCGAGGTTATGGTGGGCCGCACTCGCCAGGCACGACCACATCCCCTTTGTGCAGGCCAAGATGAGGGCGACTACTTATACCACCGATGTCGGAGGCAAGGATAGACTAGGTCGTTTCATCGCGAAGGCCTTCAAGCTGCCCAACGCTCGGGCGCGTGGATATCGCTACATCCACACGCGTGAGGATACCCCCGAGCGGATCGAGCTCGCGAACATCGAGCGGGCTGGGCAGGTGGTGCTCGGGTTCATCAAACAAATTTAAGGAGAGCGACAATTAGCGGTGGAGGTGATTTGGGTGAAGATTGGGTTGATGTCGGATACGCACGACAGGATTGACGCGGTGGAGCGAGCGATAGATTTCTTTAACCGAGCTGGGGTCGAGCACGTTTTACACGCGGGCGACCTAGTTTCGCCGTTCGTGGCGCCGAAGTTCGCGAAGCTGAAGGCGAAGCTGCACTACGTCTGGGGAAACAACGAGGGTGACCGCGAGTTCATACGTGCAAAATTCGGCGAGTTCGGGGTGAAGCCGCTCGGGAACTTCGCGGCGCTGGAACTGGACGGACGCAAAATAGCGCTGCTGCACGGCACGCACGAAGATATCGTCGAGGCGCTTTCGAAGTCAGGCTCCTTTGATGTCGTCGTTCGAGGGCACACCCACAGAGCCGAAGTTCGTGAGGGGAAAACGCTTCTCGTGAACCCCGGCGAGGTTTGCGGCTATCTAAGCGGACGCCAAACGGTCGCCCTGCTCGATTTGGCCGAGCTACGCGCGGAGATTTTGGGGCTATAGTTCACTATTTTAGCACGCACGGTTAATTCGGCTTAGGTGGGTGATTGATCGAGCTCATCGCGATAGTCGCAATACTCGCTGGTTTTTACGTAGCTTGGAACATCGGCGCAAATGATTCCGCAAATTGCGTGGGGACGGCGGTCGGCGGACGTATTTTGTCCCATCGCCGCGCAATCGCGATAGTAATATTGTTTGTCCTCTTAGGTGCGGTCCTCGAGGGTTGGAAGAACATGAAAACCGTGGGGGAGGACATCATAATTGTATCGGACGGCACAAACCCGCTTTCGGAAGTCCCCCGGGTCGCAATTGCAGCCCTACTCGCTGCCGGGATATGGGTCACGACAGCCACCACGCTGCGTTTGCCGGTTTCCACCTCCCAGTCCATGGTGGGCGCAGTCATCGGGGCGGGGCTTTTGTTATCTTACGCGCAACCAGACATCGGTGCAAGCGTTCAATTCGGCACGCTTGGCGTCATCGCTATTTCTTGGCTGCTAAATCCCATGTTTGCCGCCATCCTCGCTTTCATCTTACTCAAAGCCTTTACCCCACCGTTACGGAGAATAAAAAATATTGTATTGCTCAACCAAGTTCTGATGATTCTCATTATCGTGGCTAGTGCGTCTACCGCCTACGCTCTCGGCGCCAATGATATAGGCACATCCACTGGGGTGGTTTACGCGTTTTTTGGAGGAAATGGACCGGACTTTAGACTCATGCTACTCATCGGGCTGTTCGGCGGGGTTGCTTTGGCGGTCGGTGTGGTGACTTACAGCCGCAGGGTGATGCATACGGTGGGTACGGGGATAACTAGGCTCGACGCCCTGACCGCGTTCGCTGCTCAGATGGGGGCTGCTATCACGGTCTGGTCATTCGTACAATTTCATATACCCGTATCCACAACGCAAGCTATTATTGGCGCAGTAGCTGGAGCAGGGCTTGTGAAGGGAGCTGCCGCCGTGAGCAGGAGAAAACTCGGTCATATCGGGATAGCTTGGGTCTTGACCCCAGCCGTTGCATGCGCGCTTTCATTCCTACTCGGATGGCTGTTTCTGGGGTTATGAAAATGGAAGCATGGCAAGCCATCTACATCCTCATCGTGTTTGCAGGTCTGCTGGTTGGGTGGCAGGTCGACCCCTACTTGGCCGTTGGCCTGATCTGGGGGCTCATTATTTTATTTGAGGTGCTTAGCCGCCTCAAGAAGCGCGCGGGAAGGGAAAGCTATGCTCTAAAAGTGTAGCTGATAATCGACAAAACATCGCCTACATCCTCAGCGCGGTCTGAAATATC
>JAGMBM010000213.1 GCA_023129675.1 Hadesarchaea archaeon
CCGCCGCAAAGCGTAAAAAATCGCACCTGTAGGTACTAGCGGGATGAAATGGTTAGACTCGGTCGGGATTATACAAATTGCCTCGTTTTCGACTACCTGGGTGAAAAAGAAAAGCGAAGCCTCGAGAAAGGCGAGCTCGGCTTGGAATCAATGAGTGCTCTCGCGTTCGTCAAGGCGAAACGGGATATCGAACGACAAATCGAGGTCACGCGCGAGCTGGGGATGAACCACATCGAACTCGACGCCGATCCACCAAATCCTTACTTGAATTTTGACGGTGATCGAAGACGGGAAATCAAAGAGGCGGCCGAAGCGAATGATGTTACACTTTCGCTCCACCTGCCATACAGCTACGTCGGCGGGAGCGTCTGTAGCCCTCAGGAGGAAGATCGGGGGGTAGCGGTCGAGTTGCACAAGCGTTGCATTCAATTCGCGGCCGATATCGGGGCGAAATATGTAAATATGCACCCCGGCAGCGCACCATTTTACCACAGGCTCGGGAGGTATCACAGCTTCATTCATGATTCACTGCTCCGGAGCCTGATCGAGCTGGGAGGATTCGCCGCCGACCGGGGCCTTGCGTTCCACCTCGAGAACAACACGGCTTTAGACAGCATCTACAGCGAGATCGAGGACTGCCTAGCTATCATCAAGGAGGCTAGGGCCCAAAGCGTTGAAATATACTTCAACTTTGACATAGGACATTGGTTCACCCGAGCCGACTTCGGTAAGCAAATTCCAGACCCCCCTGAGAAGGCGCTTGAGCCCATCCCACCGGATTATCTAAAATATCTCCACCTCAACGATTACGTGCCGGGTGAAAAAATGTTTCACCCCCCGTTGCATCTCGGGTGGGGCCTGCTCCAGCGGGGCAACCTCGAGCGCTACGCCAGGCTTGTGAAGCGAAAGGGTGTAGAGACAGTTGTGCTCGAGACGGCGTTGAAGAGCATCGAGCAGTTGTTGAATCGCGAAGAGCTTCTGAAACAAGAGAGCGAGTACGTGCGGGATATCTTCGAGACCGCAGGCTAAGATTATAAAATATTTGAGGTTTACAATAGGGAGGTTGAAGCGTGCCTTACTTGTACTGTGATGTAATGAAGTGCACGGGGTGTAGGATATGCGAGCTCTACTGCGCATTCATCCGTGAGCACGCATTGAACCCCAAAAAAGCGCGCCTCCGGGTCGAACGAAGGGAGCCAGCGTTCGATAAGGCGATCGCATGTAGACAATGTGCCGACCCACCTTGCGCGAAGGTTTGCCCGACGGATGCGATCGTACGCAATCCGAAGACGGGAATCGTGCTCGTTTACGAGAAAAAGTGCACAGGGTGCGGCGCGTGCGTTGAGGCCTGCCCATTCGGGGCGATATGGCTTCACCCCGATCGGAAAAAGGCGATAAAGTGCGATCTATGCAGGCAGTGTATACCGCGGTGCCCAACGGGCGCGCTTCGGGTCGAAACGTCCGAGGGGCCACCGCCAGAAATCGCTTGAAGTTGG
>JAGMBM010000214.1 GCA_023129675.1 Hadesarchaea archaeon
TTGATAAGGAAATATGGAACCCCATAGATAAGGCAAATAAATACACCGACTACTAAGAGAGTTGAACTCACAATCCGTATCAGCCGTAACATATTAGTTAAAGTTTTCCTTTTTTTGAGCATCGCCTCACTTCTCCATCAATTTTACTCCATCCAACACCAAATAATCGGCGGTCCGCATTTAAAGTGCTTGTGGCTCACGGGGGTGGAATCACGATGGGCTCGTAGCTTTCTTTTTTTTCCCTGATTTATTGCGCCAGCCACAGAATTACTAAGCTAGTAAGTCCATCCTCGCTTTGCCTAGACGAAGGATTTTTAGACACAAAAGATAACCCATGGATAGTGTATCGTTCATGAAGGAGGTGAGTTGGTGGAAAAAATTGGTAAGATAAAAGACGGCATCACGATCGACCACATAGCCGCGGGAAAAGCCCTGGATGTGATGAAGAGCTTAGGAGTAACCCCTGAAGCCGGAAATCCGATAATCATTGTGATGAACGCAGAGAGTGCGAAGATGGGCAAGAAGGACATCATAAAGTTGGAAAACGTAGTGTTAGACCCAAAAGAGGTTGTCGACAAGATTAAGGCGATTGCTCCAAGTGCCACGGTTAACCTCATCAAAGACTTCGAAATAACTCAAAAAGTTAAATCCTGAAAATAATTCGCCGGATCTTCGCTCTCCTATCCCCATGACGGGTTACAAGCGTTTGAAAGCCGAAAAAGGAAAAGGGTTCTTTGCGAGGCTGGTGGAGAAGTTTAAGAGATAATTGACTTTTGCAAAAAGGAACCGATAGCGTTGTCCCCAGATTTGTACCTGCACCTCTGAATTCTCGAAAAAATCTCAGTAAAAGGTAAGAAGTTTATCTCCTCCTTAATTTCATTGGTTTAGAAAAACAATTAAGGGTTAAAATGAACAGACGGGCAAAACTCAATCCCGGGAAATGCGAACATGGATTTTTCATCTGAATTTTGTCATCTAGGCCTGAATACTTTCACCCCCCTCTCCTCAAAAATCTCTTTAAGCCTGAAGCGAACAATTGTCTCGGAGGCTAGATCGTGGAGCTAAATTTTGAACAAATGGTCCAGGGGATTCTGGCTCACGCGAAGATAAGTCACGACGAGCTCATGCAGCGCATCCGGCAGAAGCAGGATGAGCTCAGCGGTTTTGTGACCCTCGAGGGCGCGGCCAACATCGTCGGCCGAGAGTTGGGCGTTGTCTTCGAGAAGAAGGAACCTGAAGTTCGGGCGCTGTGCGTTGAGGACCTCATTCCTGGGATGTCCAAGGTTGACCTCGTCGCTCGGGTCATCCGCATCTACGAGCCCCGCGAATTCCAGCGCCAGAGCGGCAAGGTCGGGCGTGTGGGGAGCCTGTTGCTTCAAGATAAAACCGGGCAAGTCAGGATCACACTGTGGGACGACAAAACTTCGCTGATCGATGGGGACAAGGTCCGGAAAGGAGACGTCGTTCAAGTCAAAAAAGCCTACGTGCGCCGGGGGTTGGACAAGCAGCCCGAGCTCAGCCTCGGGATGCGGGGCTCTTTACTCGTGAACCCAGAGGACACGCGCGTGTCGGACCTCCCGCCACTCGTCGAAACAAAGGTCAGAGTTGCGGACCTCAAACCCGAGCTCGTTGAGGTGGACATTATCGG
>JAGMBM010000215.1 GCA_023129675.1 Hadesarchaea archaeon
CCCTCGCGGTGCCTCAGAGCGAGGTTCTGATAACGACCCAGTTCGGGATGGATGTCGTGCTCGCTCACCCCGAGGGGTTCGAGCTCGAGGACAGCGTGATCAATGCCGCGAAGGAGAACGCTGACCGCTACGGCGGGAGCTTCAAGGTCATCAACGACATGAAGAAGGCATTTGAAGGTGCTGACTTCGTCTACCCGAAGGCTTGGTCGCCTAAGCAGTTCGTCCCGCCCTACAGCAAGACCGTGAACAAGGAAGGAGCCTCGGCATATCAAGCCAAATTTAAGGAATGGGTCACGACCCGAGAACTTCTAGACGTTACCAACAAGGCTTGCTACATGCACTGCGGGCCGGCGGATCGAGGACAGGAAGTCACCGATGAGGTACTCGATCACTACGAGCGTTCGCTTTACTTTGAAGAAGCGGAGAACCGACTACACGTGCAGAAGGCAGTAATGACAATGACGATGGGCTAAGCAATCGCCCGCAGCGGCTTGAGTATACATGCTTTCGCGGATGTTTCTTCGATAACAATCTTTATAGTCCTGTGTCGCCCGCTACCCACCACAACACGCTCCCGCCTGATTCGTCTGAAAGCATGCCCCAAGCGCTCGCCTTCGACACTATCCCCAACTTGTCGTCCGATCACGTTGACTCACCTATCTTCCCCTTCGACATCAACGCCGCAACAGCATCCATAACCGTTTCGATATCTAAATTCAACATGCCCACGATTTCGTCTGGGTATAGACATCCGGGTGGGACTTGATGTAACAATATATCTCATCCTGCGCTACCCGGGGCGAAATCAAGACCCCTCTTTGTAGATGTACCGTTCGAATTGTTATGCGAACTGAGCCTTGAATAGGTCAATAAAATTGAGTTCTCTGTCGAAAGGACAGATCGAACATCTTCTCCCAGCCAAGTTTTAGATAGAGTTCACCAAGAAGAAACGAAACATTTAAGTTCCAAGATTTAACGGAACTGTTACTTGATACAAACCTAGGTGGTCAGATGGAAATACGCTGGGATGCTAACAAAGAAATCGCCCCGAACATTCTTGCTACAATAGGAAGAACACCGCTCGTAAGGCTAAATAAGATACCCAAAGAGACGGGAATAAGTGCCCAGATTTTGGGAAAAATGGAAACGTTCGAGCCCTCCAATAGTTTGAAGGATAGGCCTTACTATTACATGTTTACAAAAGCTATTAAGCGCGGTGAGTTGAAGCCTGGAATGGAAATAATTGAAGCGTCTACTGGCAACGCTGGAATTGCTTGTTCATTTGTCGGAAAAATGCTCGGTTATAAAGTAAATATCGTCATGCCGGAGGGGATGAGCAAGGAACGAAAAAAGATCATGCGCGCTTACGATGCTAATCTTATCCTTACACCTGGTGCGGAGAGCGATGTTGATCTATGTCTTGAGAAAATCGAGGAATTGAAGAAGGCCAATCCCAGAAAATATTGGGAACCTAGTCAATACACAAACCACGATAATGTCATGGCTCATTACAAGACTACTGGAGCTGAAATTTGGGAGCAAACTCACGGTCAAGTTGATGCTTTCATCGCCTCTCAAGGCACAGGCGGGACTATAACGGGCGTCGGTCGTTGCCTAAGGGAGAATAATCCAAAGGTTAAACTCTATGCCCTAGAACCAACTGAGGCCCCGCTGCTGGCGAGGAGAAAGTGGGGCACCCATCGTATCGAGGGAATCGGCGACGGGTTTATCCCTCGCAATTTAGATGTCAGCCAACTCGATGGAATCATCCTGACTACGTCCGAAGAGGCAATCGAGACGGCAAAAAGGTTGGCACTTGAGGAAGGTATGTTTTGCGGTATTTCCTCCGGTTGCAATGTTGCAGGAGCGATCAAACTAGCAAAAAAACATCCAGAATTAAAAATGATTGTTACGATGATAAATGATATCGGGGAGCGATATTTCTCTACTCCGCTCTGCGGCGTAGGGAAGCATGTCGAAATTCCAGAGAGAGCGCATCCGATGGATAAATACACGATCAACGAGTTGAATAAGTACCAAAGTGGTTGGGAAATAATCGAGTAAACTTATGTTGCCGGCAAATCATGAAATGAGAAAAATTTTTGTGCCAGCTTTATTCATTTGTGTAGCCTTTAGAAGAGTTCTGTTGAGTTTTTATGAACTTAAGACTTGGATGCTTTGTGCTATCACTTCACTTTTTCAAAAGCTGCTTGAGTTGTTCTAGCTCCGGCTCGATCACCGGCGGCTCCTCGACCAGCTTCATCGCCGTCCCGACATCCTTGAGCCCGCCCCCCGTCACCTCGACCACGACGACATCCGAACGATCGACAATTCCGGCCTCGAGTAATTTGCGGAGCCCAGCAAGTCCGGCGGCGCCCGAAGGTTCGGCAAAGATCCCCTCGCTTATAGCCAAGAGCTTCTCTGCCTCGAGGATTTCCGCATCGCTCACCGCCTGCGCGGCGCCCTTCGAACGTTTAATCGCGGGGAT
>JAGMBM010000216.1 GCA_023129675.1 Hadesarchaea archaeon
CAAACAAACGGTTCGCAAAGCTCTCTGCTGGTAGAGTACAAACCCCCACCCTGAAAATTCTGGTCGAGCGCGAGCGCGAGATAAAGGCTTTCAAGCCGGACCCATTTTGGGTTTTGAGTTTACTCCTTGAACTCGAGGGCAAGGAGATCGTCGCCGAACACGCCACGCCACGCTTCTTCGACAAGTCAGAAGCCGAGCGTGCCCTTGCCGCCGCCAAGGACAAACCTGCAAAAGTCTCCGCCATCCAAACCCGCCAGTACCACCGCCCCCCACCGGTCCCCTTCGACCTCGGACTCCTACAATCGGAGGCGTACCGCTGCTTCGGCTACACCCCGATGCGGACGCAGCAGCTCGCGCAGCTCCTCTACCAGGCGGCACTCATAAGTTATCCAAGAACTAGCAGCCAGAAGCTCCCCCCCACGATCAACTACGCCAAGATTATCAAGCAGCTCGGCGGTGTTTCAAAGCAATACAAGAAGATCGCCGATGAACTACTCGCCTTGCCCGATCTGAAACCCAACGAAGGCAAAAAAACTGATTCCGCTCACCCCAGTTGTTATCCGACCGGCGAGAAACCCGAGGAGCTCGCGGGGCCCATGAAGAAGCTGTATGACTTGATCGTCCGGCGCTTCTTCTCGGTCTTCGGGAAGCCGGCGCTCGCGGAGAGCATCCGGGTCGAGCTCGACGTGGGGGGGCAACCCTTCTTCCTGCGGGGGCGGCGGGTGCTCGAGGAGGGGTGGCTCGCCTACTACGGCAGCTACGGGGCAACCGAGGAGATAATCCTGCCGCAGCTGAGCGAGGGGCAGGAGCTCGCGGTGAAGGAAGTGAAGTTCGAGGATAAGGAGACCCAGCCCCCGCCCCGCTACAATCCCTCTTCGATCGTGAAGGAGATGGAGTCTCGAAATCTTGGAACCAAAACAACGCGTGCCACAGTTTTACAAAACATCTACATAAGGGGCTACATTTTCGGCAACCAGATCACCGTCACCGACCTGGGAATCGAGGTCATCGACTCCCTCCTCAAGCACTGCCCCGAGATCGTGAGCGAGGAGCTGACCGCGCAGTTCGAGCGCGAGATGGAGGCGATCCAGGAGGGGAAGCGCGACAAGGAGGAGGTCATCGAAAAAGCGAGGAAGGAACTCGACAAACTCCTGAAGAAGTTCAGGACGCACCAGCTCGAGATAGGAAAGCAGCTTGGCGAGGCCTACCGCATCACCCGCCAGAAACAGCGCATCATGGGCAAGTGCGCGAAGTGCGGCGGGGATTTGAAAGTAATTGTTTCGCGAGCCACCCGCAAGCGCTTCGCCGGGTGCTCGAACTACCCGAAGTGCACGAACTCTTTTCCCCTGCCCCAGGCCGGGTTTATCCTCTCGCTAGGTAAGACCTGCGAGCAGTGCGGGGTCCCCATGATTCAGGTGAACCGCGTCGGGATGAGGCCCTACCGGATGTGTTTGGACCCGAAGTGCCCGAGCAAGGCGGATTGGGGCAAGAAGAAGCGGGCAAAATCAAAGGAACCGAAAAGCAGCTAGGATTTTGGTTTCCCAATCAAGCCGAAGTGTGCGAGCATCGCCTCGAGCTGGATCCGCTCGTTCGCCCCCTCCCGGAGCCTGAAATCGAACTCGCCCACTCGGTCCATGAGCTCAATCTTCGCGCGCTCGGGCAGGTCGAGGTTGAGAATTTCCCGATGGACTTGCTCCAGGACGTCCTCGCCCGCCAGCCCTTGACCGATGAGCAGGTAGTAGAGCTTGCCCCTCGCCTCCTCGAATTCTCCCGCGAGCGCAAGTTGGAGCATCTGCCGGACCTCCTTGGGGCGCGCCACGGCACTCACCTCGTAGATCGCTTTTTCATCCACCTTCCGCTTCAACACGGCTGCGGCCTGGAGCACGTTGATCGCGCGCCGCATGTCGCCCTCGCTGACGTAGATTACCGCTTTAATAGCGTCGGGGGTCAGGGTGAGCTTCTCGCCGCGGGCTATGCGCTTGAGCATTTGAGTGACCTCCTTCTCCGGGAGACGCCTAAATCTGAAAATCGCGCAGCGCGACTGGATTGGCTCGATGATGCGACCGGAATAGTTGCAGGCGAGGATGAACCGGCAGGTGTGGGTGTACATCTCCATCGTGCGCCGCAGCGCGTGCTGGGCGTCGGAGGTCAAGGCATCGGACTCGTCCAGGTAAATGATTTTGTAGGGGAAGTCGCCTATCGGGCGCGTGCG
>JAGMBM010000217.1 GCA_023129675.1 Hadesarchaea archaeon
GGGAAGGGCTCCACGGTTGGGTCCTACGTTATCTATGGTTTGAAGAAGAATGGGATGGCGCCAGCTGCGATAATTAATAAGGAAACCGAGACGATCGTGGCGGCGGGAGTCATCCTAGCGGGGATACCCTGTGTCGATGGAATTGACATCAACAAGATCAAGACAGGGGACAAGCTGGTGGTCGATGCGGACGAGGCGACTGTTGAGATTGGATAGAATGATTTTCTTATTTCAGCCATTGTTTTTCCCCATATAAACAACCTCCACCCCAAGCCTTGGTGGCATGGTAGCTGGGGGTGTGGGGTAACAGGTAACCTACCCGGCTGTCATCTACTGCCCCCGTGGGCGGGACCCGGGAGATCTGAGTTCGGGTCTCGGCGCCCCCGCGCACCCATGTGCACGGGAACGTGGGGCCATGCCACTTGATTAGCGCCGAAAAAATCACTAAATAAAAAAAGCCCGGCAAGCTTTCGGTTGCCAGACATTACCTACCCGGCTGTCACCCATTTATTGTTGGATTTTGCAAGCATAAAAAAGTTGCGGCAGACTTCGGGGAATTTTGCAAGAAGGTTTATCAAGTTGAGCACGTCAGAGGGTTTAGGTGGAACAGTATGACGGGTCCGGCCGAAAGCAAGATTGAAATCGAGGCGAAAGTCTACATCCACAAGCGCGACCCTGCGACGCGTTCCAAAATCTCCCACATCGACATAGAGGCGCCGATCCTGAACGAAATCATCAAACCTAATGAGGCGACCTTCGTGAGCGGCAAGCCCGGCGGAGTCTTCATCGGGCTGAAGCGGGAGATGCTAGCGAGACTCGAGAAAGTTCTAGAGCGATTGGAGAAATGAATAAAAGGAGTGATAAATTTCTTATTTTTTCAGGGAAAAAATTGCAAAGGATTGGTTCGGCAAAAAGTCAAAGTCCTTCTCCAATCGATATCCAGCCTCGTTCATCTCTTCTACAATAATTTCTCGAGGGATATAATGCCCAAATATCCTATGAAAGCTGAAAAATCCGCCGCGTTTATACTCTATAATAACAATCTTGCCATCTGGTTTCAATAACCCTGTTAAATTTCTAAAATATTCCACTCGATTTGGTAAATGATGACACACATTACGCATAAAAACAAAATCTAAACTTTTTTCAGGCAAAATTAATCTATCTTTCGTGGGAAGAATTATTTTAACATTATTCAATCCTTTTTCCTTGGCACTATTCCTGATAAATTCTAAAAATCCTGGATTTGTATCAACTGCATACACGTTCCCTTTTCCTACCGCATCGGCAAACCGTAGAGAAAAATAGCCGCCTCCGGATCCAATATCGGCAATATTTTGACCCAGCTGCAATGCTAGGGTTTCTAAAATCTGATTAGGTTTACTTTTTGGATTAGAAGCTTTCTTGTTAAACATCTTTGCTTTAAAGTTTTTCATTATTATATCCTCCAGAGCTCAAGGTTAAATTTTAAAATTTAATCTTTTTAGGTTTTGCGAAAGATTTGGTTTCTTCAAATAATCGTTAACCTTAAATGTTCCCATCATTTAAAAACCTTGTTCAAAAGACCGTAGAAGAGGAATAGATGATGAAGGTTTTGATCCGTACAGAAAAGTTGTCCAAGTATTATGGCAAGGGCGGCAAGATCAAGGCAGTGGATGAGTTAGACCTCGAAGTCTATGAGGGAGAAACCTTTGGTCTCCTCGGCCCAAACGGGGCAGGTAAGACGACGACCGTTCGTTTGTTAAACTGCATCATAAAGCCGACCAGCGGCACAGCCACCGTGAACGGCCATGACATCCTCAAAGATGAAACGGAAGTGAGGCGGGTCACGGGCTTGCTTGCCGAGTCGCCTGGGTTGTACGAGAAGCTCAGCGCCTACGAGTTTCTGGAGTTCATGGGAGCCCTTTACGATGTCCCCGGCGATATTCTGCCCGAAAGGATAGATGATTTGCTGAAGCTATTTGGGCTTTATGATAGACGTGACCACCTGCTTGAAGGCTACAGCCGAGGCATGAAACAGAAGGTCTTGATCGCAGCAGCTCTGATCCACGATCCTCCCATTCTGTTCTTTGATGAACCCACCTCGATGCTAGACCCCCGCGCCGCCCTCATGGTGAAGGATCTGATAAAGGGGTTAGCAGACAGGGCAGGGAAAACCATCTTCATTTGCAGCCATATTCTACCAATCGTGGAGGAGCTGTGTGACCGAATAGGCATCATCAACCAAGGCAAGCTCATCGCGTTGGGCACCGTGGATGAAATCATCGCTCAGACAGGAACGAAGACTTTGGAAGAGGCGTTCATTGCCATAACCGGAGGAGTGGAGGAGAAGGAACTCTTGGCGTGGAGGGAGCGGAGAGGTGCCAGTGCCTAAGTGGCTTGTGATTGCGAGAAATGAATATCGCATCACCACAAGCGGTATACGAGTGATAAGACCCTACTTTCCCTATCTGGTTATAGGGCTGCTAGCGGTTTTTGTGGTATTCATTGCGCCAGCATTCGCTAACCTGTTCATCGACGATTTCCTTGCATTCATCATATCCCAAGCTGCCGTACCCATGGTGCAGATCATACTGTTCATGTTCTTTTTCTTCTTGATAACATTTCCAATCAGCTTTGCATTAAGGGAAGTGCAAACTGGGGAGCTGGAGATCTTCCGCGCAGCCCCCATAACGCCTAGCGACGTTCTGCTAGGTAAGTTTCTGGGCGTAATGCCTTTCTACGCCATCTTCATCACAGTAATCGTTGGCTTTTTCACAGCTTTTCTGAATCCTCTTGGGCTGGACATGATTCAGATAGCGATAATCATCATAATTTTCGTCGTCACGCTTCTTTCCGCTCTCTGGATCGGCACCGTGATCGCTGCTCTACTGAGAACAAAGCTTGGAAAGACCGCCCGTGGAAAGGATATTGGAAAAGCCCTCTCATTAATCATCGCTCTACCCTCGATCGCATTGATGTACGCGATTATGGGTGGAGGCTTGCTCGAAGCCCTTGCTGATCCCGGGACGAGCGGGATGGTCAAAGCCGCTCTCGGCCTGTTGCCCAGTTCTTGGGGAGCGGAAGTTTTCGTCGGCTTCGCATCCAACCCAGGCAACATCGCCGCAGTCGGGTTCGGGACACTGACTCGATTCGGGGGTCTTATCATCTTCTTCGTAGCGGCGCTGTGGCTGGGTGCAAAAGCGGCTGATCGCGCCTGCAACCTTGAACCCACCACCTTCACAGCTTCAAGGGCTAAACCGGACGGTGCCTTCTATAAAACCATTAAATATTTGGGTGGAGGCAAATCGTTCGGCACTCTTATAGTATCTATCTTCAAGGACTATGGTCGAAGGTTTGAGAACCTTTCCAAGATTGCCTATATTATAGGTATACTTGTTTTGGTGGGGGTATTCTTCGGCGATTATGAGAAACCTACAGGGGCCATGATGATGGGAATTTTTTTGTTTCCAATACTTGTAGCGTTCGTGGTCGGCGAAGTGACGGTCCGAGGGAAGGAAAATCTCTTCATATATAGGAAAGCACCTTCGGGTGAGGGGAGGCTTGTCAAGGGGAGGCTACTACAAGGTTGGCTAGTGGTGGTACCGATTGTTGTGGTGTACGCGACTATTTCATTGATCTTAGTTCCTCAAATCACATTTATTTCTTTGTTGACTTACGCCGGATTATTGGTGCTGATCGTTGCAGCGTACGTAGCTTTCACCCTCGGTCTCTTCCTCTTGATGCCAGTCTTCTCTGAGAAGCCGGCAGAGTTGATGGGAAACGCGATGATACTTATGATGGTTTCGATCGGATTGTTCATAGTCTCTACAATCGTTTTTGGTTTCCTATTGTTGTATGTCCCGCTGATTTGGTTAGTGGGGATTGTGTTCCTCTACCTTGGAAAAAGAAATCTGAGCAGAATCGAATAACGAAAAAAAGGCCTGATGTTTGTCCTGCTCATCTGGCTCATCAATTTAAAGGGGTCCTGAGCCAAAATTAAAAGTGGGGAGAAATTGGGCGTAGTTTTCAAACCCGAGGATGTGCTCAAGGGGCGAAGGCACATGCTTGAAAAGGCGGCCAGAGATTTGGCCCCAGGACAGGTGGAACGGGTAGAGGGTATCCTACGAAGATGGGATGAGAAATCCAAGCAGGAACTCGCAAAGCTCCTAGGTGAGGAGCGGGCGAAGCGCTTGCTGGCCGATTTGGGTATAATCTGACTTGCCCAAAAGTTCAACTCTAAAAGTTTATTATCGAGCTACCGAATTTTACTCGGGCCCGTGGTCCAGTGGTTAAGGGGGTAAGGGATTTCTTCCTTCCCTAACAAACATCACCCTCACAAGGTGACTGGGTTCGGTGGAAACCGGGGTTCGAATCCCCGCGGGCCCACCATCTCAGCGTTGAATTTCTGGGGACTTGGGGTAGAAACTCGACCAAGATTTCTTCCTTGATGACCCTTTCCCGCACATAGCCAAACGATTTTAACCTCCGCGACTTAAATCGCCATGACAATTGGAGGTTTGTGTTTTGGAATAATGCTCAAAAGGTGCTATAATGTTCCGAATTCCAAGAAGGCGTGAGATTCCGAGGGGGTTCATCGGGTCTTGGATAGCTTGGCACGCTATGAGTTACATGCGCTGGTTAGAAGAGGTAAAAGAAATAAAAGAAGGAGAGCCGATTTCTGAGTACAAATTATCAAAAAAAATTCGCATAGATAAAAAAACACTTAGGAACAGTCTGGATCCGCTAATAGAAAGGGGTTTCATAGAACGTATAATTACCGAGCGACCGTCGGCACTAAGCCGCAAAGGCCGTGACTACCGACTGACCGATAGGGGGAAGGAATGGGCAATGAGATTTGGGGCCGCTATGAGAGATCTTTTCCCATGATTAAGAAAAATTATCCTACTTGAACAACCAAGTACCCATCTGACACTTCTTGGATTAGATCGAACGCGCATTTTTTTATCCGGTTTTTCTCGTTCTTGGCATATGCTTTAGCGGACTTTGTGAATCCCGAAGTCGAAA
>JAGMBM010000218.1 GCA_023129675.1 Hadesarchaea archaeon
TGGTGCGGCCGGCGGGATTCGAACCCGCGCAGCAGGCTTTTCCCGAAACCGCATGGGAAGCCTGAGTCCTTTGGCAGCGCTTAGCTTTAACCAGGCTGGACCACGGCCGCACGATAACCACTTGGCATGAAATCTTAAAATGTTGGTGTTAGAGTCGCTCCCGCGCTACCTCGGTGAGCTGGGTCTTCGTTAGCAGGCCTACCAGTTCCCCCTCTAGGTTCAGCACGGGAAGGCTGGAGAATCGCCGCTCGAGCATCAGGCGCGAGACCTTGGAGAGCCTGGCGTCGGTTCGCGTCGTCGTAGCTGGCTGGGTCATGATGTCCTCGACGAGCAAGTTTCGGATGCGCTCGCTCTTGTACCGATCCGGAACGACCTTCTGAAAGGCGGCCAACTTCATCGCCACGTCTCGCATGGTCGCGATGCCGACAAGCTCGCCTTCTTCAACCACGGGAAGCCCGAACAAATCCTCATCGAGCAACAGTCGGCGGGCGTGAACGACCCGATCGCTGGGTGAGATGGTCCTCGGGCTAGCCTGCATCACCTGTCCCACGTAGACCTCCTCGTACCCGGAGCACACCTTCGCGAAGTCGAGCTTTGTCACGATCCCCGTGAGATGTTCGCCTTCGACCACCGGTAGCCCGCTCACGTCGTGGTCGAGCATGATCTCCGCCACACGCTTTGCCATGACGTCGGGGGCAACGGTGATCGGGTTCGGGGTCATCACGTTCGAAACGTGCATCCGCCCCGGGGGCAAGCGGTAGGCGGCACTCGACCCAAGTTCGCGCGCTACATCTTTCTCGGTGACCATGCCCACGATTTTGCCCGCCTGAAGCACCACGAGGCGAGAAATCTCATTCCGTTGCATGAGGTCGATTGCGTTCGCCATGGGCTGGTCCTTGTTCAGTGTCACGACTGGCGAGCTCATAATTTGGTTCACACGCATTCAGACACCTAGTTTGGCGATGCCCTTCGCGAGGTCGGTCTTGGTCAGGATGCCGACCAACTTTTCATCCTCAACCACAGGGAGCCCGCTTATCCCGTGTTCGAGCATCAGGCTCGCCGCGCGGGCAACATCTTCCTCGCCTCCGATGGTCAGCAACCCGGGCTTCATCACGTCCTCGGCGGTCAGCAGGGCGACGTACTTCACGTATCGATAGCGGGGTCGGTCGGCTCGTTCTGCTTTTCGGGTATAGCGAACCCTTCGCTGCCTAATCCCCCTCGCCGGCTTCTCCAGTTGGGCCAAGGCGACATCGCTCTCGGTTATGATGCCGATGGGTTTCTTACCGTCAGCGACAACCACACGGCTTATCCCGTGTTTCCCCATGAGTTCGACCACATGCGCCAACGAGTGCATTCGGTTGACCGTTACGATGTCGGTACTCATGAGCTCCCTGACTTTAGTGCGCCCCCCGAGTTGCTCGGCGAAGTATCTCGTCAGGTCGGTTTTGGTCACGATGCCCGCGAGCCCCTTCCCATCGACCACGATGAGGCTGCTTATCCAGTGGCGTAGCATGAGTTCGGCTGCTTTTCCCAAGTCGGTCCTGGGCGCCACGCTCACGAGACCCCTGCGCATCACCCGCGCCACCGGGATGTGGTCGATCGGGCGGTGGCGCCAAGTCGATGTGCCCCTGCCCAAGCGTTCGGCGAGGTCGCGCATCGAGACGACGCCGATCGGCTTACCACGGTCGATGACCACGAGGCGCTTGACCCTGTAGCGGAGCATCAGATTCTTCGCGCGCGCAACCGGGTCGGTGGGCGTGATCGCCATCACGGGCGAGCTCATTACATCGGCTACCTTCAAATCAACAACTCCAGCATGTCGCGCTCGGTTATTATCCCC
>JAGMBM010000219.1 GCA_023129675.1 Hadesarchaea archaeon
GACAGCGGAGGAAGGAGTACTATGTCAGTATTTAAGGAACGGCGCATCGCGCTGCTACTCCTTGCAGTTTTTCTGTCCGCTATGTTGGTCTGGAGCCCTTGGAGAGAGGTTGATTCAAAGGTGGAAGAATCGTTGGGATGGCCAAGCCAGTTTACGCGCGGCCTCCGCTTCGGGGTTGATATCATCGGTGGTTCCAGGATCATACTCGGACTTGAGGCTTCCCATGTTACATTCGAAATCGCTCAAGGCAATGTGGAAAGCATTTGGTGGGATGAAATAGTACCCAAGCTTGAGGACAACCTTTACGTAAGCATCAGAACCATCAGCCCCCCCGATCCAACCACAGGACTAGTCGTAGCTGAAATCGGTAGACCTGTCACCGAAAATCTAATCCAAGCCATTATCGGAGACCTCGGGATCGTGGTGGAAAATGGAATAAAAAAAGCAGTAAGTATCGGAACGGTCAACGAGGTAACCTCAATCCTCAAGGCGCGGGTTGACCCCACTGGGCTACTTGGCGCACTATTTAGATCTTTGGGGGAAAATTTGGTTCTTTTTGAAATCGCTGGCCTATCGCCCGAAGAAGCTGAAACCCTCCTCGGCAAACCCGGACGGCTTGAGATTTTCTTCGAGGGAGAACTCCTGCTCCGTGGCGAAGATATCGTAAGCGTGTATGCACCAGGGCCCAGTACGGAGAAAGAACAGACCGCCGATTTACCTTTTAGGTTGACCGATGATGGCGCTGCACGATTTAGTGCTGCGGCCGCAGGCAAAGCCAACTATCCCACGGTGATCTACGTTGACCGCCCCACCGGCGCCATAGTGGTCTTCGACGACGAAATTTTAGGCGAGCTCCCGCCTTCGCTCGAATACGATCCCGATGAGAAAATGTTCAAGGGAACGACGGTGGAAGGGATGGAATACTTCCTACACGTCTCAGCTATCGGGACTGCAAAGGATGAGCTTTCGCCCCAGGCACAACAATTTTTGGAGGAACAAGCGGGGTTAAAGCTCAAGGTCCTCTTGGTCGGAGATTTCTCACTAAATATCATTGAAAATTTTTCCGTGTTTTACACGGTCAAGCCCATCTCCCGACTGGAGGAGGAAAGTGCTGAGGCGTGGGTTGAGAGGGCCTGTGGGGTCAAAAGTGTGGTAACCATCAGCCCCGACTTGGCCGATGACCTCGCTGATGGAAAAATCGCGAATGAGTTGAGAATCACAATCACTCGGCCCTCCCTGGATGAGGCAATGAACGAGGCTAAAAATTTGCGGATAGTGCTGTCCGAAAGACTGCCTGTCGAAATCTCATACGAGAGCGAAACCTCGATAGAGGCCCGTTTGGGTGCTAAATTTTTGAAGGAGGCTCTCATCGCGGGAATCGTTGCCCTCGG
>JAGMBM010000022.1 GCA_023129675.1 Hadesarchaea archaeon
TTCGGTTACCGTATCCGCTCGGCAACGTGCTCGGTGGAGGGGCGCATGCGGGCAAGATGGCCCCAGATATCCAAGAGTTCATAGCGATACCAGTCGGCGCAAAGAGGTTCACCGATGCGGCATTCGCGAACGCGCAGGTTCATAAGAAAGTTAAAACGCTCATCGAGGCCAAGGACATGACGTTTACTGGCGGCAAGGGCGATGAAGTGGCCTGGGCGCCGAACCTAAACAACCTCGACGCTCTCGAAGTCGTAGCGCAGGCATGCGAGGAGGTTGCAGGTGAGGCGGGGTTTGAGGTGAGGCCGGCCTTGGATGTTGCCTCGAGCAGCCTGTACGATGCAAAAAAACAAAAGTACGTCTATGAGCGTGGGAGCGTGAATCGGGATGGGGGAGAACAAATAGATTTTATCCTCGGACTGATTGAAACTTACAAGCTCTTCTACGTCGAGGACCCGCTGCATGAGGAGGATTTCGATGGGTTCGCCGAGCTCACGCGGAAGGCCGGCAAGCGGTGCTTGATCTGCGGTGACGACCTCTTCGTGACGAACGTGGGGCGAATCCAGAAAGGTTTAAAAGCGGGGGCAGCGAATGCCGTGCTAATAAAACCAAACCAGATAGGGACGCTCAGCGATACGCTAGCGGCAGTAAAATTGGCGAAGAAGCATGATTACGTGACCGTGATGTCCCATCGCTCGGGGGAGACTCCAGACGAAACTATCGCTCACCTGGCTGTGGCGTGGGGTTGTCCCCTGATCAAGACGGGCGTGGTTGGTGGCGAGCGGGTGGCCAAACTTAATGAGTTGATTCGGATTGAAGAAAAATTGGGGAAGAGAGCGAAGATGGGGATGCTACGATGAGTGCACCTGAGTTTGCTGAAGGCGTGGTCGGGCTGGTGGATTTTGACACCTACCTCTCGAGCGGTGTCCACATAGGGACCCGGCAGAAGACGGGCGCGATGGCTCCCTTCATCTACCGCGTGCGGCCTGATGGGCTTTACGTGTTAGACGTCCGAAAGACCGACGAGCGCGTAAGTTTGGCTGGAAAATTTCTTGCACGATTTGAGCCGGCAAGCGTGATTGCGGTTTCGGCCCGACAGTACGGGCAGCGCCCAGCGCAGCGGTTTGGCGAGGTGACCGGGGCCAGGGCTTTTGCGGGCAGGTTCATTCCGGGTACTTTTACAAATCCTTCCTACAAGGGATACATTGAGCCATCTGTGCTCGTCATCACCGACCCGCTGGCAGATGAGCAGCCCATGCGCGAGGCGGCTGAGGCGGGCATTCCCGTGGTGGGTTTTTGTGATACCGACAACGAAACGGCTGACATAGATCTCATTATCCCAACGAACAACAAGGGGCGCAAGGCGCTCGCGCTTGTTTACTGGCTGCTGGCGCGCCAGGTGCTTCGGGAGCGAGGCGACCTCCCGCCGGAAAAGCCGTTCGAAGTTTCGGTCGAGGAGTTCGAAACCAAGTCGGTGGGTGAGTGAGTGAGGCCCCCCGTGGTCGCAGGGCAATTTTACGCTGGTTTCGAATCTTCGCTTCAAGAGCAAATCGAATGGTGTTACACCCATGAGTATGGGCCAGGCAATGTTCCAGAGGTAAAGGTTGGGCCGCGGATTATTATAGGACTGGTTTCTCCCCATGCTGGATATCCGTATTCTGGTCCAGTGGCAGCTCATGGGTTCAGAGCTTTAGCTGAGGATGGGATGCCGCAGACAGTAGTCTTGGTCGGGCCTGCACACCGACAGACGCAAGGAGTGTTCGTCGATACTAACAAGAGATGGAGTACTCCGCTTGGACAGGTAGAAGTTGATTTGGAATTAACAAAGGAAATCACTTCCAAAGCAAAATTTATAATCGAGGATTCGGTTGCTCACTTTGACGAACATTCGCTGGAGGTTCAATTGCCTTTTCTTCAGCATCTCTTTGGTTCAGGTTTCAGGATCACGCCAATAATAATGGGGGTAAATGAAATGAGCCAAGAGATTTCAGTAAAACTTGGGAACGCAATTGTAAAAGCGATAAAGAAGTTAAACAGGGATGTTCTAGTGCTCGCAAGCTCAGATTTTATTCATTATGGAATTGTGTATGGTTACGTTCCAGTCACGGGGAGCGTTTCAGAAATTTTACGGTGGATAAAGCGAGTGGATCAAGAAACAATAAGCAAGATAGAAAAGTTGAATGTAAGCGGTTTTTTCGAAGTTTTAAAGAAGTATAATTCAACTACATGTGGGTTCGGCCCTATCGCAGTTGTCATGACAGCAGTAAAAGCTCTTGGCGCCAAAACTCGAACTTTAAAGTATGCAACCAGCAGCGAGACAACGGGTGGTGGGGGGACTTCTCAAATTGTGGGTTATGCATCCATTGTGTTTGAAAAGTAGACGGGTGGCGTAGACTCTTGAAAAGGCTTGAGAAAAAACATCCAATCGCGTACGATGTGTTTATGCACTATGGACCCGTGCTTTTAGCAGCAATTATACAGTTGATACTGCAAGGCGGACATCGCGAGATGACCCCACAAGCTATTAAGTCTGAAATAAAGAATTTTTCTAGGAAATACAATATTCAGCAGAAGAATGTAAAAGAATATGTCAAAAGAGAACTTAGAAGACGAGGAGGGGGCCTAGCCGCTTGGGCAGGCCGCTTTTAGAACTTGGAGGTATCAAAATGCAATCTCTAATCGTGAAATTAGGTGGGAGTGTTATAACAGATAAGAGCAGGCGGTTCGCGGTCAAACGGGCGACGCTTCAGAGGTTAGCACGGGAAGTAGCAGTAGCTAAGGGGCCTCTCGTGTTGGTGCACGGGGGCGGCTCGTTCGGGCACCCGCTGGCATCGAAGTACAAGATCGACGAGGGATACAAGAGCGAACACCAACTGATGGGCCTCTCACTTACCCACCGGGCCATGGAGCGGCTCAACACCCACGTTATTGAGGCCCTACAAAAGGCTGGCCTGCCGGCGATCGCGGTTCAACCCTCGGCCTGTGTAGTGGTCGAGGGCGGGCGAATCAAGTCGATGGAGCTCACACCCGTGCGGAAGTTGCTCGAGCTCGGTTTGGTGCCGGTCCTATACGGGGATGTTGTGCCAGATTTGAGTAAGGGGATGAGTATCCTTTCGGGTGATCAACTAATAGCCCATCTCGCCCGGGAACTCGAGGTATCGCGCGTCATCCTCG
>JAGMBM010000220.1 GCA_023129675.1 Hadesarchaea archaeon
AAAACCAAAGATTGGTCCCGGCGAGTTTCTGGTAAAAGTAATGGCGTGCGGCATCTGTGGCTCGGATGTGCTCGAATGGTATCGCATCAAAAGAGCCCCCTTAGTGCTGGGTCATGAGGCCACGGGTGAGATTGTTGAGGTTGGAGAAGGGGTGGAGCGTTATAAAATAGGCGACCGAGTTTTCGTTTCTCATCACGTTCCATGCGGTATTTGTCGCTACTGCCTGAGCGGCCATCATACCGCTTGCGAAACCTTGCACAAAACTAATTACGATCCCGGTGGCTTTGCCGAATACATACGTGTGCCGCGGATAAACGTAGAACGCGGCGTTTATCTTTTGCCTGATGATTTATCGTTCGAAGATGGGACGTTTATCGAGCCGTTGGGATGTGTGGTGCGCGGACAAAGGTTGGCCAATATACAGAAAGGCCAAAGCGTGCTCGTTTTAGGTAGCGGTATTTCTGGACTGCTCCATCTGCAACTTGCCCGTGCACGGGGAGCGGAACGAGTAATCGCAACAGACATAAACGAATATCGTTTGAATGCCGCGAAAAAGTTCGGGGCGGATGCCGTGATACACGCCGAAGAGGATGTGCCAGAAAGATTGCGTCAACTCAATGGAAGCAGACTTGCGGATCTGGTGATAGTTTGTACGGGGGCCACCGCCGCGAGCAAGCAAGCGTTACAGTGCGTGGATCGTGGGGGCACCGTTCTGTTCTTCGCCGTGCCAGGGCAGGGCGTTGATATCTCGGTCCCAATCACTGACTTCTGGCGCAATGAAGTAACAATTATGACCTCATACGGTGCAGCCCCCGAGGATCTTGAGGATGCCCTAAAACTAATCAAAGAGCGTAAGGTGAATGTCCATGATATGATCACCCATCGATTGAGCTTGGCGGAAACGGGTTTGGGATTTGGGCTTGTCGCTGATGCCAAAGAGTCCCTCAAAGTGATTATCGAGCCGCAGAGATAGTTTTCACGGCCTCGAGAGCATTAGCGAAATCCGCATATGGATCCGAACTAGGTTGATATTCCAAGCATTTCAGACCCTTGAATTTTTCACGGACAACTTTTAGCACAGGACCAAAGTCTATGCTCCCTCGTCCCGGTGGTCTCGAGTTAGTATCGCGTAACTGTAATTCCATAATCTCTGTGGCGTATTTTCTAATCGCCTCCGTCACATTTTCCCCATTTGCATGGATGTGCATCGTATCCGCCATCAGGCGCACATAATCTGAACCCACGTCATGAACCAAGCTACAAACCTCCGACACACTTGGGAGAAATGTAGTTCTATCCCTACCTAATGGCTCGATTGATATCACGACATCAAATTCTGCACCGAGTTTGCCGAAATGTCTGAATATCTCGATGCATTTTTCCCTTGGATTTTTGACCGTCGGTTTTCCATATGTAGCAACTGCCACAACGTTTCGTGCCCCAACCGCAGAGGCTATTTTTATCGTTTCTTCCATGTGACGCACGGCCGCTTTTCGATCTCTGTCTTTCGCGCTTAACATCCGCAAGTCATGCTGTAGATACGCTTGGACGGACTCGATCGAGGTATTAAACTTCGACAGTATCTCTAAAATGTTCTTTAATCGCTTTTCATCAAAACCATCGTTGACCAATTCCAACCACATCTCATGCGATTCCAATACTCTTAATTTAGCTTCCAACGTATCCCCGGGAACCGCGAATTCAGTACATCCCAAACCCACACATCTCACCACTACAAATAGGATGTCTAAGTATAATTTGGTTGAAAATCATAAATCGATTGATAATTCCTGGGGAGATGTAATCTAGATGGTTCTAAAAATAAGCG
>JAGMBM010000221.1 GCA_023129675.1 Hadesarchaea archaeon
CTCCAGCCCTAGGCATTCCGAAAAGGGGTCTTCCCCTCACGAGCCCGATTATCGCGTCCCTTATCTCCACAAAATTTGGCACACCCCAGATGGATGCTTCAGCACCTCTAGCGCCCGGACCAGCAGTCCCGCCCATCCTGCCCGTATAGCCAGCTGTATGTACCTGCACGGAGCCGATGCCAAAACGCCTCGATATCGGCCCCTGGATGACATCGACCGACATCACGCGCGCATAAGGGACAACGTGCTTCATCTTCCACCAAACTCCCCTCTCTACCATTACCTCATCTTCCTTCAACGTGTAGGAGATCGAGCCGTAGTACTTTTGGATCCAGTAAGCTAGGAAACCGAGGATCACGAGCACTATAATTAAGGGTATAAAGAGGTATGCCCACGCTACTCGCCATACCTCAGGGGCATAGGTAAACACCGCCCAAATCGGCAGCAAAGTTGCAATCAATGGTATGATCGCCACGAGTCCAAGGTAAATGAAGTAAACTCTTTTCAAATTTGGATTAGGGACGAATTTTTCCCCGACCTTCAACTCTACCCCTATTTAGAGAAAACTGTACGTTGTTAAAAGAATATCGATTGGATGGAATTCATTACCTGAGTTTGGGCAGGCCGTACAAGCTCGCCCTCATCTTTGGCAACATCGCCATGAAAACCGCTTGCTCGGTTAACCGGGTTCGGGTCAGCCTACCGCGCGAAAGGTAGCCTATTGACCCCATACGCTCGCCTATTCGCTTGATGCCCGACAAGTGCTCCATCGCCTTGCCCACTTCCCGCCTGCGAACTAAGACTTCCTCGGTCACCTTGAGCGGGTACTCGAAGCCGCTGCCGTGGCCGAGCGTGAGGTTGCCTTCGCGGTCGAGGATTGCACACCACTGCACGTCAACAAAGCCCGAACGCGTGCGAGGGGCAGGCGCGAGCCCAGCCTCGATTCCGACGCCGATATCGTAGCTACCTGCCTTCAACGCTTGCTCGGCTCTCGAAGCTGCCCCTTCAATAGTTTGAGCTTGCCCCAAAGGCTGCGCGAAAGGCTTCTCGACTCTAACCCCCGTGACCCGCACGCGCCCTACAAGTGCGCGAAGCACGTTTCGCGTCGCCCTCAACTTCACCGGGTTCTTTGAGCCAACTGCCACTCGCAACATCGTCCACCCTTAGCTCGGTATCTTCTTAAAAACGTCGCACTCACTTAGTTTGGTACGATGGAAATCTTAACCGCAAGCGCTGGCAGCTACCCGCGGATAGGT
>JAGMBM010000222.1 GCA_023129675.1 Hadesarchaea archaeon
TTTTTTTGTCCTCTTACCCAGTCTGAAAGCCCTTAAACCGCCAGAACGAAGGGCTATTGGGCTTGGGTTTGCGAACACCTATCTGCAACGTGTGCCTCAGGAGCGGTATCCTCTGCCAAGGATGTGAAAACAAGCTAAAAGAAGGTAGAATCTCCGAACTGGATATTAAAATTTCTAGAACTTTATTTGAGATAGCGCAAAAACGCCGAGGGTTGGAAAAAATAAACTTCAAACATGCGATTAGCACTAGCGGTTTGATTGTCCTGATGGTTGGGATGGGGGAGATACGTTTCGCCGTTGGGAGGGGTGGCAAAGTTGTTCGGGAGCTCGAAAATCAGCTTCGGGCGAAAATCCGCTTGATTGAAGAAGGTGCCCAAACCCGCAAACTGGCCCAAGATATCCTCACCCCTGCGAAGGTTCTGGGCGTCAACGTGCTCTACTCGGAGGGAAAGGAAGAACATCGCGTACGGGTACCGCGCCCGCACTTGAAGCGCCTTCCTGCTAACGTCAAAGGGATTCAAGCCCTCTTAACGAAACTAACTAATAAGAACATCACAGTTGTATTCGAGTAGGGTTGCTATGAAGCTCGATGAATTAGGAAACCTGCGACGAACTCACCTCTCCACCGAGGTCACCGCCCAACTGGCCGGCAAGGAAATTGTGGTGATGGGGAGGGTTGGAGATGTCCGCGACCTTGGGGGGATCAAATTTTTCATCCTCTCTGACATCTCCGGCTCCATCCAAGTCACGGCACCAAAGGCTAAAGTCGGCAAAAAGCTACTCGCCAAGATAGACGGCCTGACCCAAGAGTCGGCGGTTGCGGTACGGGGAAAAGTGGTCGCCGCAAAGCAGGCACCGCGAGGCGTTGAAATTTTCCCTTCTGAAATCAGGGTTTTAAACCTCGCCTCCGTTCCCCTACCGCTCGACCCGAGAGGGCGGGTGAAAGCCAATCTAGATACCCGCTTGGACGCTCGCGCCCTGGACCTCCGCCGCCCCGAGTCGCTCGCTATTTTCAAGATCCGCCACCAAGTCCTCCAGAGCGCGCGGAATCACCTCGTGTCAAGAGGGTTCATTGAGGTCAACACGCCGAAAATCGTGGCTACCGCGACGGAGAGCGGTGCCGCGCTTTTTCCCATCTCATACTTCGAACGTGAGGCCTTCCTCAGCCAGAGCCCCCAGCTCTACAAGGAGGTGCTCATGGGGTGCTTCGATCGTGTCTTCGAGATTGGGCCGATCTTCCGTGCTGAGGAGCACGACACCCCCCGTCACTTGAACGAAGCAATTTCGATCGATATCGAGGTTGCATATGCGGCGGCTGAGGATGTGATGAAAATTCTAGAAGATTTGATCGTTGAAGTATTCTCAGACGTCAAACGAAAATG
>JAGMBM010000223.1 GCA_023129675.1 Hadesarchaea archaeon
GAGTAAAGGTGCTCCATCAGCTCGGCGTCCGCCATCGAGTAAAAATTATTTTTGGTGATCGGCCCACCCTGCGAAATCGCGAAATCAACGGCGTTCACCAGCATCATCTCGGCCACGCGCACGGTGTGGTGAAAGTAAACTGAGGTGTACATCAGGGCTCGCGCGGTCAGAAGTCCCTCGACCGCCTCGATCCCCTTGCTCAGGATCGCCATGCGCCCGCGATGCACGCAGAGGGTGTCCATCAAACGGTCGATGTCCACCATCCCAAGGGCCACGCCCGTGAAGTGGGCATCGCGGAGCAAGTAGTCCATCTGGTCGACATCGATGTCGCTGTAGATGAGCTGCCCGAGGTATGGCTTGCGGTGCTTTCCCAGCAACAACTGCGCGACCTCCTTCGGGTTTATGTCGTGGCGCTCGAGCACATCGACCACACTGGGCACCCGCAGCTCCTGAAGGCGCTCGAGCTCACCCGGCGGGCAAAGGCTGAGCTTGCCCTGCAGGATGTCCCCGGTCAGCTCCATGTGGTCCTTCCCCACGTACTCCTTCATTAGGTACTCGAGGGTGTGAGAGTAGGGGGCGTGGCCGACATCGTGGAGGGTCGCGGCGGCAAGGAGGAGGTTCAGCTCAGGTCCGCGCAGCTTGAGCCCCTCGTTCATCCGCTTCAGAAGGTACGCGACGCCGAGGGCATGCTCGAAGCGGGAGTGATTTGCGCCCGGGAACGCGAGGTTGGCGAGGCCGAGCTGTCGGATGCCCCGAAGGCGCTGGACCTCGGGGGAGTCGACGAGCTCAAGCACGAGGCCGCTCAGGCGCATGCTGCCGTGCACCGGGTCGTGAATGGTCTTTTTCTCGAGCACCATGCTATCGACCAAGGTTGGGTGTGCGCTGGTGGGTTAAAAAACTGCTACCATTTTCCGCATAATTCGCACCCTCCCGTTTTGCCCTGTTTAATAATTATTACCGCCTATATCCCCAGTGAAAACGAGTGGATCGGTTTTAGGGAGAGGAGAAAATGAAGTCGAGAATTTGCCCGATCTGCGGCGGCGAGATGGTAGACAAGAGCGTTGACGTAGTTGATACCATCAATGGGAAGTTGGTCATCATCAGAGGCATCGCTGCGGAGATCTGTGTGCGGTGCGGTGAGAGGCTGTACTCCCAAGGCGAGATGAAGAAGATGGAAAGATTACGGGAGAAGATTCAGGATAATTCGGTGAAGCCCATCACCGTCGAGGAAGTTGCGGTTTTCGCTGCTTGGGGTATTTTCTCCGACAAACGACGAGGAAAGTGGCACGATGGTTGGAAAATATCTCAAGCGATGCCCGATTTGCGGAGCGGCGGTCAAACGCGCGAAGGCCCCCTACATCATGGGGTGAGTAGTCATTGAACCCCAGCTGGAGGTGGACAAGTGTACCAAATGTGGGGAGGAATTTTACACGGCTGAACAGGTCGCTCGAGCGCAGGAGAAGGCAATCAAGCTCGGGATTTGGAAGCCATGGCAGGGCATCTCCATCACGAAGGCCAAGAAATCAACTACCCGATCCTAAAAATTTACCCCATTTTAAAAACAGCTGCTTATATGGAATATCAAAAAAATAAGAGTAATCCATATATATTTATAAAGTTAATATGGAATTGACCATTATGGCAATTCAAGGCATATTACTGGGGGAGTTGCGTTCGGCCCTCCTCGAACGGACTAGCCTAGAGAACCTCCCCGAGCCCGTCTGGAAGCGCACTGCTGCCCTCAACACCTGGGGCACAAATGCAGTGGAGGGGAGTACCATCACTTGGAATGACGCGCAACGCCTGCTCCTGGAGGGGAAAAGTGTTTCCGGCAAGCCAGTTAGGGACGTTATGGAGACGATTCAGCACGAACGCACATTCCGCTCGCTTCCCAGACTATGTGGCTCTCCCTTGGATTTGAAACTCATCTTGCAATTCCACGAATCAGTGTTCAGAGGAATCCTCCCTGATGCCGGCCAATGGCGGCGGGTCAACGTTCGGGTGAGGGGGGCCGCATTCACCCCGCCGAGGATGGAGAAGGTCGTGCCGGAGCTCGAGGCTTACGAGCGGGAGTACCGGAAACGAGACGTGGCCGGCGAAGATACGTTCGGGCTGGGCGTATGGATGCACTTCGAATTCGAGCGCATACACCCTTTCACGGACGGAAACGGGCGGGTTGGTCGGCTGCTGCTGAACCTCCACCTCCTCAAACGCAACTGGCCACCTGTGCACGTCCTACAGCGTCACCGGAGGATTTACCTCGACGCGCTTAACAACGCCGCGAGGGGGAACCTCTCGCCTCTAGAGGGGTTCCTCAAGCTCCTGATGGGCGCCAGCTTGGTGGATCTCTTGGATCAGGTGGGAACTTCCGGGGACGAGCTGATGAATCTTAGGGAGATCTCGAAATCCGCCCCTTATGGGCCGAAGTACCTCGCCCTCCGGTGCCAGCAGGGGGTCATGCCAGCGGTCAAGACAGGCGGGGAGTGGCGGACGAGCAAGCGGGTGCTCCAGCTTTACGCGCGACATGGGGCGAGAAAGTAAAAGACATGTCGATATTTAATAGCGCAAAATAATCTAGGTTGATGTCAATGTTGACC
>JAGMBM010000224.1 GCA_023129675.1 Hadesarchaea archaeon
GTTCGAATCCCGCCGGCCGCACCATGATTCACCTTCGAGATAATCTTAGCAGCAAATTCATTTTGCTATTCAACTGATCCAAAACGACTTCTCACCATCTACTCGCTTCCAATTTTCCCATCTAAGCTTCATTGCTAGAGGGCATATTTTTGGAAAATTTTTATATTAGTTATTTTAATACGATATTTGTAGATTACATGGTTACAATAAATGATAAATTTATCAAAACTAGACTGGATAGCTTGATAGAGGAGGGCAATAATCTTCTAATGGAAATTCCTCCAGTAGATATAATAGAGCCATTACATCAAAAACAAGATAATATAGTAAAATTTGATAAGTGGAAATTATCATGCTTGAATTTTTTACTAAATGTTTTTGGTCCTAATCATTATTTTCTTGAAAAATTTAAAGAATCTACTAAACATGGTTGGAAAGTTAGTATTCCAATTAGCGAACATCAAAAAATTGAACAACCAATTTATTATTCTAGAGAACAAGTATCCAAATGTTACGCAGTTTTACTTTTTATTAAAGAACAGGTAGATTTAGGTCTTGTTTCTGATGCTCAACATTTATATGATGCCGAATTGTTTTCAAATTTGATTGAGCAAGCTTTTGAACTTCTGAGAAATGATTACAAACATGCAGCTGCAATTTATGGAAGACTTGTCATGGAAAATGCGATAAGAGATTTGTGCAGATTAAATAAAATACAAAAGGAAAAACTGTCTGAAATGTTAATAGAATTAAGAAGGATTGGAATCATCGATTTGCCTAAAGAAAGAATTGTCCAAGCTAATTATGACATAGGAAGCTTAGCGGCTCATGGGAAGGAAGAATTCAATAGATATACTAATAACGATATCGAGGAAATGTTGGTATTCATAAGAGATAAAATAATTACACTTAAGTAATTGAATGACGCGCATGAATTTGGGACTGAAATAGAAACCATGGACTTGAACCAGCCCCCAAGCGGCGCGCAAAGGTTCGACGATTAGTTCACCGATAAAAATGCGGGGGACAGGATTTGAGCGCCACTTTACCAGTAAATTTCGGTGGGGTTCTCAAAAGCCCGTTAAAATTATGCGGGGGGAGGGAATTCGCGCCCCTTTAGCATACGACTGGCCCGACATCAAAGTTTCAAGATCTCTAAACAGCTGGTTATCTCGATTGCCCCTTGCCTAAAAATTGCTAAAAAATTGCTCAAAGACCGCTAGATTCTTGCTAAATTTTAGATACCTCGAGCACGCAAAAATCTTGCTATAACTTAGCGTTAAATTAGCTCGAATCCTGCTAAGATTTAACTTGATAGTTCAAACGCAAGTATGGGGCTAGCCGGCCGCACCACAAAAATTATTCTAACCATCCAGCACTCGCTGCTGACGATTTTGGTCGGGGGTGTTAGGTACCACATGTAAAAAAAATTTTAATTATGTGCGCCACCTAACTTATTCCAAACAATTGTTTTAGACTTCACCGCCGCCTTCGGAAAGCCGAGAGCAGCAAGAGGAAGAAAATCAACGAGAAGAAAGACGACCCCCCGAAAAACATCCCGCCCCCATCGCTCGGGAGTGGCGTCTTGGACGCTCCGGGTTCAAAGACGTTTTCTTCCACGATCTCGTAGGCGGAGAGGTCGGAGCGCATGAGCTTGGAGGGGGTCCACCCAAAGGGATTCGTCCGCCCCGTGGCCTCGGCCCACACCCAACCGTCCTCGCCCTTTAAGTCCCAGTAGGTGTTCGCCCCCGGGTATTCGGGCAGGTGGACGAGCGCTGCGGCGTGCTCCGGGGCAAGCACCACGGCCGACCGGAAGCCCGCCGCGCGGAACATCACCGCAAGCAGGACGGCGTAGTCCTCGCAGTCGCCGCGGGAGGATCCTTGGGATTCGATCTCCTCGGCCACCTCGTCGGCGTTGCGGGCAAACTCATCGTATCCGAACTGGATCGCGTCGGATGTGTAGGTCACGTGATCTCGAGCATAAGCGAAGATTTGCTCCGCGAGTTTGTTCCGATCCGAGTACTGCCCCGCAAGCCTCTCGCCGACCTCCCATGCAATGTCTTTTAACTCGCCAATCTTCCCTACGCTTTCGAACGCGATCGCCGGGCGGAAACCCTCCTCGGTAACCTGAAAGAATCCATCATCCCCCCAGCACCGGGTCCGGTAAACATCCCAGTCGTCGTATTCCTCCCCGCCGCTCTTGTAGAAGCCGCTCGAGGGGCTTGCGAGGCAGGGACC
>JAGMBM010000225.1 GCA_023129675.1 Hadesarchaea archaeon
ATTGGCTCCAAGTTCGTGCGGTGGCAGTTTGCTGAAAACCCCGATCGTGATCGTGAACTTCAAGACCTACCCTCAATCAGTGGGCGAGCGAGCGGTGGAGCTTTCCAAGACGATCGCCTCGGTGGCCAAGGAAAAGGGGATAAGCGTCGCGGTCGCCCCTCAGAACCTCGATCTTTACCGGATCGCGAGTCAAATTGACATCCCGGTGCTCGCGCAGCACATCGACCCCATCACCCCGGGCGCCCACACAGGGTGGCTGCTCGCTGAGACGGCGAGGGCGACGGGAGCCGTTGGTTCGTTAATCAATCACTCGGAGCACCAGCTTCAGCCTGAGGAGATCGAGCAAGTGGTGAAGCGCCTGCGAGAGTTGGAGCTAACGAGCGTCGTCTGCGCGAGGGATCCAGAGGTTTGCAAGCGGGTCGCGGTGTTCGAGCCCGACATGGTCGCGGTCGAGCCCCCCGAGCTGATAGGGAGCGGGCGAGCTGTTTCTAAAGTTAAACCCGAGGTCGTGAGCGACGCGGTCAAGCTCGTGCGCGAGGTCAATCCAGGGGTCCGAGTGCTTTGCGGCGCGGGGATAACAAGCGGCGAGGACATGCGGATCGCGCTGGAGCTGGGCGCCGAGGGTGTGCTCCTCGCATCAAGTGTGGTGAAGGCCCCCGACCCCCGAGCGGCGATGTTAGATATCGCTAATGGAATAACTTCGAAGTGAGATGGGAAAAATCAGGAACTTCCCTTTCGCGCCAGCATCTTCAGGGCTTCGATCGACCTAGGCTCGAGTCGCTTCTCTAGTTCTAGGATAAATCGGTCGGCTGTGGCGCCCCCGATCTGCCAGAGGTCGATGTAGAGCTGGGCGAGCGTTGCAGTTCCATCCTTACCCACGCGCCCGAGGTGGGGGTCCTGCCTCAACACGAACAGGTTGCGCCGCTCCACACCCGATTCCGGGAACTTCCGTCGCACCTCATCTGGGTCGGCGTAGACGAAAATCTCCTCGTAATGGGTTGGGGTTTCATTGAACTTGATTCGGTAGCCCGAGTATGCGGTGAAAATGGACCCTGAAGGGAGCTCGCTCTCGATCTTCGACACCGAGTCGGGCGAGTACGTGCTGTAAACGACATCGCTGGCTAGATTTCGGGTGCTTGCCCAGTAGGAGAGGATCTTCTTTGGGTCCACCACTCTGAACCCGAGCGGCTTCTTCTCAATTGCACGGAACTGGTTGAGCTTCGCCACGAGGCGGTTGGCGGTATCCATTGACAGCCCGCATGTCTGAGCCAGCGATTTTTGGCTCATGAACGACTCGTTCCGCTCGTAGACCCGGTAAAGAATCTCGCGGAGAACGCGATCAACCTTTTTCACCTTCATACACTAACGGATGCTGAACTCTTCTTATTAAAGGTTTCGGGAAAACCCGACAGATATATACAAAGATCATTTTGCTATTACTATGATTATGAGCTTGCAAAACCTATTTATGGCGTTATTTGAGAGTACCAACCATGAAGTGCCCCCGATGTGGATACGAGTGGAAGCCGAAGATTTCGCAGCCAAAGGAATGCCCGCGCTGCAAGGGTAGAATGGATTATCTCGGAGTTGTGGGGGTACCTAAGATAAAAAAAGGAGGTGAAAAAGAAATGACAAGTAAACTTCCTTGGGCAACCGTAGCGGTCATCATAGTAATAGCAGCGATCGGGGCATGGGCTCTCTATGGGACCCCTGCAGGAGAAGTGACTCCGCCAGTTGGACAGCCCGGCACTATAAGTCTACCAACAGCCGGTGGGATCGCCTTCGCCGGAGGGATACCAACTTACTCAGGGATAGAGAACGTCTACATCATGCAACATGGCCTGTTCGAGAACACCGAGAACTTGAGCGGGCACGAAAACCTTCAATCGTATCAGGGGAACACCGCCGTCATTGAAGATACTGGGCTACCTGCTGAGAATGTCCCCTACGAAAATTACTTCGATATCGTCGTCGCCGTTAGAGGGGCCAGTGAGAACATGGCCTACGTCAACACGGAGAACATGTACGTGAGGTTGGTCATTAGCAACGCATTTAGTGACGACGAGAATACTCTTACCACGGGAAAAAGATACCAATTTGCAATATTAACTGACACTTGGATTCGCGTGAACCACCTATTCGACAACGACGGCAACGGTTACAAACTCGGAGCTGGCGAAAACATCGATCTGACCGTGTACTACTACTGCTACAAGTAAGGGCTTTATCTTCCCTACTCCTTTTTCTTTTTTTAGCTGGATTAGCGTTAGCTAACGGCTTATATTTCCTCAGAACGACCACTATTTTGAAAGGTGTGAAACGTGGATAGA
>JAGMBM010000226.1 GCA_023129675.1 Hadesarchaea archaeon
TCGCGTAGGAATCTCCGCTGACCTGGTAGAAATTCCGGACGCGCTCGATGTTCATGTACTGGCCGTCGAATGTGCCCTCGTTTGCACACGCTGCGGCCACCTCACCGATGAAAAGGGTGTGGTCACCGGTCGTGAGCTGATCCACGAGCTTGCACTCCAAGTGGGCAACGCATTCTTCAATGATCGGCGCTTTGACGATTTTTGCGGGCTTGGCCGTCAATCCGAACTCGGAGAACTTGTCGTGCATGCGCCCAGAAACCCTGCCACATTTAATCGCCTTTTCGAGGATTTCAACGGTTGGGATGTTTATCACAAACTCGCGGGCGCTTGAGATGAGCTCGTGTGAGTATCGGCGAAGGGCGACGAGGATTCCCACGAGCGGAGGGTTCGCAGAAAGCGGGGTGGACCAAGCGATAGTGATTATGTTGGGTTTCTTGGTCTTGGGGTCTATGCAACTGACGAGGACGACCAGCCGCGGGTAAATCAGTCTGTACGCTCTTTGGCTAGGCACTTCCATTTTTTCCATCCCGATCACCTTGGTGCCCCGGGCGGGATTCGAACCCGCGTCACCGGCTCGAAAGGCCGACATGATTGACCGGACTACACTACCGGGGCACGTTATAGTTTTTGCTTGACGAGTTAATTAACCGTGCTGTTATTTTTTGTCAAGAGGTGGTGGGCCCGGCGCGATTCGAACACGCGACCGTCCGGTTATGAGCCGGATGCTCTAACCTGGCTGAGCTACGGGCCCGCTCCAATTTTTATTGGGATTGATTAAAACGTTTGCTAAGACAAAATTAAAAGGGGGAACGTGCGAACTATTGCAAGGTGAAGGCTTGGCGTCCAAAATTCTGTCTCACGGTGATGCTGACGGCATATGCTCGGCAGCCCTCGCGAAGGCGCGTTTTCCCGAGGCCGAGGTCTGGTTCACCCGCCCGATAACTTTGCTGCGTGATCTCAACGAGATCGAGGTCGGCACCGTGGTCTTCATCTTAGATATAGCGGTGAGCGAGACCCACAAGGGAGAAATTTTTGAGCGCATGCGTGAGCTGGCGCAGAAGAACGAGGTACTCTACATCGACCACCATCCCCTCCCTCCAGACACGTTGAAAAAAGACATCCCGGCGACGCAGTTTGCCCACGAGATAGGGGCGAGCACTTCGGAAATCACCTTTCGGCTGTTTGAGTCGGACATCAACCCCGACTTGGATCGAGTCGCGTTGTGGGGCGCGATCGCCGACTACTGCGAGGAAACCGAGTTCGTGCGCGATGGGCTGAGCAAGTATGACAGACGGACGATATACATGGAGGCGGGACTGCTCAGCCAAGCGCTGGGCCAAGCGGCGGGGGATTATCACTACAAGCGCGATGTCGTGCACAAGCTAGCGCAGGGCAAACCCCCGACGGAAATCCAAGAAACCGTCGACCGGGCGCTCAAAGCGACGAAGCGCGAGTGGGAAGTATGGCGTTACGTCAAGAAGCACGTCACGCGAGAGGGAAACATCGCGATTATCTATGATTTACCGTCGGGAAGCTTGGGGAAGGCGGCACTTTACGCTTTGGGAGTGACTGGTGCGGACATTGGCATTTGCACACGAAAGGATGAAGATGAAGTGGACGTGAGCATGCGACGTCGAGCCGGAGTAAAAACAGATCTGAACGAGATGCTCCGTCACATAACCGTTCGTCTCGGTGGCTCTGGTGGTGGACACGAGGGCGCAGCTGGTGCGTCGATTCCAGCCGATCTATTCGATACCTTCCTAGAGACAGTCAAGAAAGAAATCTCGCCCGTGATAAGCCGCGACTTAACACTCAAGAGATAGCTAGAGCAGCTCCACTTCGATGCCCTTCCCCATTTCCCTCGCCTTTTGGTAAACCACCCAGTCGGTCGCGATGTCTTGGACGGCGAGACCCGTCGAGTCGAAAATTGTTATCTCTTCGCGCGAGGTGCGACCCGGTTTCTTCCCCGTCACTACCTCCCCGAGATCGGCGTAGATATCACCGCGTGCGATGGCACCTTCCGAAAGGGGAACGTTTATTTCCCCGCCGTGGATGGCCTGCTCCACGTCATCGACGACAATTTTGGCACGCGTCAAGATTTGCGGGTCGAGTTCCTGCTTGCCCGGAGCATCGGCGCCAATCGCGTTGATATGCATACCCTTCGACACCCAGTCGTTCATTAGGATGGGTTTCCTAGCGGGCGTGGTGGTCACGACGACATCTGCACCCTCAACCGCTTTCCCGGTATCTCCCACGGCTTTTGCGTTGACCCCAAGTTGCTCGCCCATCTCCTCGGCGTACCGTTGTGCCTTTTCTGTAGATATGTCGTTGACTC
>JAGMBM010000227.1 GCA_023129675.1 Hadesarchaea archaeon
CCCGAGCGAACTGCTATGCGAGCGAGCTCATCCAGCATCGAGGCGACATCGTGATGACCCAAACCGCTAATGTTGAAACTAACCACGCCCCCCCGCCGTTTTAGTTCATGAGGGCCGTAAACTTCGACACGCTCGAAACCAGATATATCCAACATCTGCTCGGTCAGCTTTCGTTCGCGCTTGGTTATCTGCTCAACGCCGATCTCGAGCACGTACTCACAAGCTCGCCCAAGGCCTATGAAGCCGGGAATGTTTGGGGTTCCAGCATCGAAAATTTGGGGCGGCTTGACCAAATCGTATTTGTGTTCCTCGACCAGCTCGACAACCCCCCCTCCAACCAGGAGCGGCTCTAGCTCGGCCAGGTGGTCTTCGCGCGCGTAGAGGAAGCCAGTGCCTTGGGGACCCAGTAGCCCCTTGTGCCCGGGGGCGGCTAGGAAATCACACCCGAGCTTCCGAACGTCGACGGGCATGTGACCGACTGATTGAGCCGCGTCGATGAGGTACAGCACGCCGCGCTCCCGGGCGAGCTTGCCGATCTCCTCCACGGGCTGGATGCTCCCGACCGCATTGGAAACGTGATGGGTTGCTATGAGGCGAGTTTTGTCATCGATCGCAGCCTCGACCGCAGCCGGATCGATCAGGCACTCGCGCGGCACCCGGACGAGCTCGAGCTTGACGCCCAGCTCGCGCTCCAGCCGCTGCCAAGGGAGGAGGTTGCTGTGGTGCTCGAGCACCGTCGCTACGACCTTGTCCCCCTTGCGCAGCCGCAGACCCCGAGCGACGATGTTGATGGCCTCGGTCGTGTTCTTCGCATAGGCAATCTCCCCGGGCTTCGCGTTGATCACCCGTGCGAGCTTTTCACGTGTCTTTTCAAACGCTTCGGTCGCGCGTCGGGTTACGCGATGAAGACCTCGGCCGATGTTGCCGCCGTACTCGCGAAAATACTCCAACATCGCATCTATGACTGGCTGGGGCGTGGGCGTAGTGGCAGCGTTGTCCAAATAGATGATACCCGTGCGCAGGAACGGGATCTCCGACCGAACTTCCTCAACGCTTTTTGCCATGCGCGCGCCTCCCAGCTGGTTCCGTGTGCACGACCACCGAGGTCAAGTCGGCTATTCGTGCTTTTAAATTGTGCTCAACTCGCGTCGCTACCTCGTGGGCTCTAGCGACGCTCATCTTTGGGTTAACGTAGATGTGCACGTCTGCAAATATGCGTGACCCTACCATGCGGGCACGGCGTCGGTGGCATCCCAGCACGCCCGGCACACCCATGCAAACCCGATTTATCTCGGCCAAGACTTCCGCGCCTGGGCTTGATTCCATCAAGATATTTAGCGCATCACGCCCTACGCTGAACCCCAATCGTAGGATTAGCGCCGATATCACCAGTGCAACCAATGGATCCGCCCACGCGTGTCCCAGCATAACCGCCACGAGCCCCACTATAATAGCAGCTGAGGAAACGGCGTCGGTGAGCGTATGATAGCCATCCGCGACTAGTGATAGGCTGTTGGCCTGTTTGCCCGTGCGGATTTGGTATTTCGCCAAGGCGCTGAAAATCACGAGGGTTAGACCAGCCAAAAAGAAGAGTTCGGGCGTTGCCTTGATGACCAAACCCAAGTGAATTTTTTCTATTGCCATATATGCCACCCGCACGCCAGCGAAGATGAGCACAGCCGCTAGCAGGATTGAAACCAAAGTTTCAGCTTGGGCGTGACCGTAGAGATGTTTCCGATCCGCCGGACGTTTGGAGATGCGCCTTCCGGTGAAGACGCCTACTGAGGTAGCTGTATCCGAGAGCGCATCTATACCGGCGGCGATAAAAGCGAGGCTCCCGAAGAGGATGGCTGTCCAAACTTCCAAAATTCCTAACACCACAGTTATGCCCGCTGAAATTATCGCCGCACGCTCGACTGGATCCCTCAACATTTTGACGCCTTTTTAAACGTAGTTGCAGGCCATAAAAGAGGTAACCGGGCCGCGCGGAAAATCACAGCAATCGCGTCAAACCGATGACCTGAACGTTGCCAACGCCCGGCAGGCTCACGAGTTCCCGCTCGAGCGGATCGGTCCCACCCGCCTCATCCGGAACGACCGCGACGACGCGGAGAGCCTCCAGCCCGAAGGCAATCGGCTCGCGGGAGATCGAGTGAACCTTGATGCGCTCCTTTATCGCGGTCTCGAGGCGGGTCAGATCCACCTTCGGGCTCTCCGGCATTAACCTAAGAGTGACCGCCACCTCGCCCATTCAAACACCTAAGGCCCTGTGGACCCGCAGCTCGGGCAGCGGTAGGAGTTGCTGAGGCGTCGGCACTTCGAGCAGCGCCATATTTCAAAGGAGCCACAGCTGGGGCATG
>JAGMBM010000228.1 GCA_023129675.1 Hadesarchaea archaeon
TATCCTTACAGCGCTTAATGAATGCAAAGTCAGCATCCCATCAGTTTGGAATAGCAACATGTATTGTAGCCTAGAAACGATGAAGTTGCTTTTTGGCACTCAGGATGTTTACCTTACGGATTTTAAGTATGGCAACGATGAATGTGCGCTCCGGTACTCGAAGGTGCCGAACTACTTTGAGGTTGTTTCACGTAATCATAAACTTGCTTTTGACGATGCTGAACTAATTATTCGTCATCTTGTACTCCCTGGGGGGCTTGAATGCTGTACTCGACCCGTGTTAAAGTGGATATCGGATAACCTCGGCGGCATGGTTAGAACTAACGTGATGGATCAGTATCGTCCAGAGGCCAAGGCCTATGAATATCCAGAAATTTCCAGTCGACTAACGAGGGATGAGTTTAAAAGAGCTTTGGAAATCGCTCGGGAAGTGGGGCTGCAAAACCTCGAGCCCTGAAAATAATCTTTGAAGGGGATAGTATGCAAATCCACCAAATCGGCGGCTTGGATTTTGATTCGAACATCTATTTGATCATCGACGAGGTCATCGCGCTCATTGACGCTGGCACGGGACAAAACTTCAAGGAGGTCAAGCGGAACCTCAGCAAGTTCAACCTAAAGCCGAGGGATATCGAGCTCATCATCAACACCCACTGTCACTTCGACCACGCGGGGGGTGACCGCGATTTCGTGCGGGCTGCAGGCTGCGAGGTGGCGATCCACAAGCTAGAGGCGGAGCTACTTCGAAAGGGTGATCAGGTTATCACAATCGCCGGGGATTTCGGTAGGAGGCTCGAGCCCCTTGAGGTAGCGCGCGAGCTCCACGGAGGCAACCTGGTCAAGCTGGGCGAACTCACGCTCGAGGTCCTCCACACGCCCGGCCACACTCGAGGCAGTATTTGCATGTACGGGCGCAAGCGGAAGATACTGTTCTCCGGAGACACATTTTTCTGCGGCGGCCTCGGGCGCACGGACCTGCCGACCGGCGATGGCGAGGCGTTGGCCCGTTCGCTGCAGGAGCTGGCAAAGCTTGAGGTGGAGCGACTGTACCCAGGACACGGCCCGCTCGCCGAAAGGAATGCGCGCAGGCACGTGTTAGAGGCGCTCGAGTTCGTTGGGTTAACGTCGGGCAATAACTCAAATAGTAAATTGGCTAAATTCTACTGACCTAAATGGGACCGCGCGAGATGTTGAACAAACTGAAGTGGGGGGACGAGGACGAGCTGCAAAGCGCCAA
>JAGMBM010000229.1 GCA_023129675.1 Hadesarchaea archaeon
CAATTTTGGCCGGACAGATGATGCTCGAGCATCTCGGTGAGCAGGAAACTGCAGATAGGGTCGAGCGAGCAGTTATCGATGTGTTGAAAGAAGGCAAGGTTCGTACCTACGATTTGGGCGGTAAATCCGGCACCTCTGACGTGGGAGACGCGGTCGCCGCGAGGGTGAAGGAAATAAATTAAATAACCTCAAGGGAAAACAGTGGGAGATGCTATGCATTTGATCGTAGCGATTACAGGCGGTAGTGGTGCTGTTTACGGAATGAGGTTGCTCGAGGTTTTTAAACGGCTGGGCATTGAAACTGACCTCATTGTTTCGCGAGCGGCCGAAACCATCCTAAAGCTAGAGTTGGACAAAACCGTCGACGAGCTGCGAGAGCTAGCTACGCGGAGCTACTCGCCCGATGACCTCGCGGCGCCCCCGGCTAGCGGCTCTTATCCCGTCGACGGCATGACGATTGTACCCTGCAGCATGAAGACGCTAGGGGCGATAGCCAGCGGCGCGGCGACCGATTTGATCGCGCGAGCCGCAGACATCATGCTCAAGCAAGGGCGCCCTCTTGTGGTCGTCCCTCGGGAAACGCCGCTCAATCTCATTCATCTCGAAAACATGACCAAGCTTCGACGCGCTGGGGCGACAATCTTACCAGCGATGCCTGCGTTTTACCACAAACCCAAGGCGATTCCCGACCTAGTCGATTTCATCGTCGGGCGAATCCTCGATGTCCTAGGTGTGGAGCACCAGCTCTATCAGCGGTGGCAAGGGTATCAAGAGTAGGTGGGGAGAGGGATGAAGAAACCCCCGGTCGCGAAGCTCGAGTGTCTCAATTGCAAGCACTTCGATTATCGGATGTCAACGCGAGATGTCGGCGAGCTCGTCCCTGGCGAATGTCCACGATGCGGTGAGGACATGAAAGTAGTCGCCGGGGAGCCGCCCAAGGGGCTGGCTGAACCCCTAGCGCTCGTGGCGAATCATTTCGAAATCTCGGACTTCGTCACCTCGAAAGACAGGATAAAATTTGAAGTGGCTGCGCCGAACTCGAAACGGTCATTTCGTTCCCTGTTGGACGCCGCTAAGCAGAAGGGTTACCTCCCGGTGATGCGCGGACGGGAGGGCGAGCTCAGATTGATTATGATGAGATATCCGCGCGTCAGCAGAGGCAACATCGCAGTGAATTTGCTCCTCCTAGGCGCAACCTTTCTGACAACTTTCGTGGCTGGCTACTACTGGATCTTCGATGGGAAGACCTTATACGCTGCCCTGTTCTCCGGCACGATCATGCTGATGCTGGG
>JAGMBM010000023.1 GCA_023129675.1 Hadesarchaea archaeon
ACCATCGCTCGGATTTCGCTAGTCGGCATCTGGTCACGAGCCGACTTTTCGATCTCGTCAGCGATACCTGCAGCAACATCTGCGGGGGCCCCCACGGCTGTACACGCATTGACTATTTTCTGGCGCTGAAAGGGTTCGGTCTTACCATCCTTTTTAACTACTTGAATTGCCATTCGGCCACCTCCAGTTTTATGACTAAACCTCCTAACTTAAAAAATGAAAGCCTTTTCAACTTAGGTAAGCACCTTGTATCGAGGCCACAATTATGCAAATGACGGAGGCCAAGCGCGGCATGGTGACGCCTGAGATGGAGGCGGTCGCGAAAGCCGAGGGAAAGCCTGTCGAATTTTTATTACGGGGTATAGCGGCGGGCAGAGTGATCATCCCCCGCAACGCGCGACGCGAAAATGTCAGCGTTCAAGGCATAGGCGAGGGGCTACGAACGAAAATAAACGCCAATATCGGTACCTCGCCCGACTACGCAAACATCGATGAGGAGATCGAGAAGGCAAAGATCGCGGTCAGATATGGGGCCGACACGGTGATGGACCTCAGCATAGGCGGTGACATCGATGAGGCCAGAAGGCGAATCCTCCGCGCCGTGAACGTGCCTGTGGGGACCGTGCCGATTTACCAGGCCGGTATCGAGGTGACTAAGCGAGGCGATATAGTGGGCATGAGCTCAGACGATATTTTTAACGCTATTCGAAGGCATGCCAAAGATGGCGTCGATTTCGTTACCGTGCACTGCGGCGTCACCAAAGTTGCGATTGAAGCCCTGAGGCGAAGCGGCAGGCTGCTCGAAGTCGTGAGTCGTGGCGGTTCATTCCTCGCGGCTTGGATAATTCACAACAACGAAGAGAATCCGCTTTACAAGGAGTTCGACTATCTGCTCGAGCTCGCGCGGGAATTCGACCTCACGCTTAGCCTCGGCGACGGGATGCGCCCAGGATGCCTTGCAGATGCCTCAGATGTGGCGCAGTTTCAGGAGTTGCTCACGCTCGGCGAACTCGTCGAGCGGGCCTGGGCCAAAGATGTGCAAGTGATGGTCGAGGGACCCGGACACCTGCCGCTCGATCACATCGAGGCGAACGTCAGACTCGAGAAAACTATCTGCAAGGGGGCGCCGTTCTATGTGCTTGGACCAATCGTGACGGACATAGCTCCCGGCTACGACCATCTCGTTGGTGCAATCGGGGGTGCAATTGCAGCGTGGGCGGGGGCCGACTACCTCTGTTATGTCAGTCCAGCTGAGCATCTCTGCCTGCCGGACATCGAAGACGTGAAGGAGGGGGTGGTGGCCACAAAAATCGCCGCTCACGTGGCGGATATTGTCAAGGGTATAGGTCAGGAGCGCGATGACGAGATGGCGAGGGCACGGAGGGCGCTGGATTGGACAAAGCAGTTCGAGCTCGCCATAGACCCTGAAAAAGCCAGAGAGCTCAGGCGGAGAAGGCCACCTACGATAGACCCAAAAGTCTGCGCAATGTGCGGCAAATTCTGTGCGATCAAGATAGTCGATACTTATCTAAAGAAACATATGTGATCTGGTAGGGGCCTATTGTTAGTATTAGCTTGGCCACTTTCTAAAGGGCAAGTTATTTTACACCGCGAGCTCAATGCGAGATGGTTGATAGTCATGAAGCTCTTCACGGTGGGTCCAGTCGCTTGCCGACCTGAGGTTCTGGAAGAGATGAAACGCCAGATGTTCAGCCACCGCAGTGAGGAATACAGAGAACTGCATCGGGAGACCGTCCGAAGACTCCGAGAGTTCCTAGAAACCAAGAACAAGGTCTTCCTCTTCCCGAGCTCTGGCTCTGGTGTAATGGAGGGCACGGTCAGAAACTGTGTCGAGCGGAAGATGCTGTGCTGCATCAACGGGGCGTTCGGAAAGCGGTACGCTGAGGTGGGAGAGTCAAACGGAAAAATTGTCGAGCGACTTGAGCCAGAGTTGGGTAAACCCACGACTCCGGAACTTCTTGATGAGAAGCTTTCCTCGGCCCCTGACGTCGAGGCCGTTGCGATAACCTATAATGAAACGAGCGTGGGCCTTCTGAATCCGCTCCCGGAGCTTGCCAAGGTCGTCAAGGAGCACGGGAAGTTCCTCTTCGTCGACGCGGTGAGTGCGATGGGTGGGGTCGAGCTCAAGGTCGACAAGTGGAAAATAGATGTCTGCTTCGCGAGTTCGCAGAAGTGCTTCGGGATTCCACCGGGGTTGGCTGTGGCGAGCCTGAGCGAGGGGACTCTCGAGCGATCGGAGCGGGCTAGAAACAAAGGATGGTATTTCGATTTCAAGTTATACGAGAAGTACCAGGAGAGAGAGAGCAGCACTCACATGACCCCACCTATCTCACAAATTCTCGCCTTGAACAAAGAGCTGGAGCTGATCGATGCCGAAGGTGGCAAGCAAAAACGCTTCGAGTTCTACTCTGAGCGGATGCGGAGGATTAAGGAGGGAATCGAGGCCCTGGATCTTGCCCTCTTTCCCGAGCGAAGGTACGAGAGCCCGACCGTGGCCTGCGTGAACGCCCCTGAGGGGATAAGCGGGCCTGAAGTGTACGAGCGGATGCGCGAGCGCGGCTTTGAGCTGGCGAAGGGATACGGGAAGCTAAAGGAGCGGACCTTCAGGATAGGGAACATGGGATATATCCGCCTCGAGGATGTGGACGAGATGCTTCAGGTCTTAGGTGAAGTATTAGGATAACAGGAAAGATTCACAACTCACGAATTCCACCTTCTCAGGATTTTTGGGGGATGAAATGAAAGCGTTAATCATAGCGGCTGGAAAAGGGGAAAGGCTGGAACTGGTTAACAGCACAAAAGTCCTCGAGCGCTTTTTAGGCTTCTCCCTCCTCGAGCGAGTGATCCTTTCAACCCGCGAGGCTGGCGTCAAGGAGTTTTATATCGTTATTGGCTACCGCGGTGACGATGTAGTTACCGAACTCGGTGATGGAACTCGTTTCGGCGTGCACATCAACTATATCAGAAACGAGCAATGGGAGAAAGGAAATGGGCACTCGGTTCTCGCTGCAAAGGATAAGCTCGAACATGAACGATTTTTCCTCTTGATGGGGGATCACCTCTTCGATTCAAATATTCTAAAACTTTTATCGGAAACGGAGTTCTCGGGGGGCTGCCTCGTCTGCACTGAAAAAAATTTGTCGACGATTTTTGATTTGCCGGAAGCGATGAAGGTACTCGTTGAGGATAGCCACATCCGAGCGATCGGAAAGGACACTAGAGAATTTAACGCCGTGGATTGTGGCATATTTCTTTGCACGGGAGAGATCTTCGACGCAATTGAAAAAAGCATTGCGGATGGGCGAGATGAGCTCTTCCAAGCGATTGCGCTGCTTGCCAAGCGGGATAGAGCTAAGGCCTTCGACATAAGCAGCTCTTTCTGGTTCGACATCGACACGCCTAGGAACCTAAATGAAGCGAAAAAACGAATGCTCAAATCTCTTACGAGCAGGGATGACGGTGTCGTGTCGAGGCTCTTGAACCGGAAAATCTCCACGCGCATCTCAAGTCGTCTCGTGAATCGAAACATTTCGCCCAACGCTATATCTTGGATGGTTTTTTTCATCGGCGTGCTCGCGGCGTCCTTATTCTTATCCGGGGAATACCTATTTATCGCGCTCGGAGGGCTGATCGTCCAGCTGGTTTCAATATTAGATGGTTGCGATGGTGAAATAGCGAAGTTAAAATTCCTTCGCTCGCGCTACGGGGCCCTGCTTGACTCGGTCCTCGACCGCTACGTTGATGCGCTACTTATCGCCTGCCTCACCTATGGCTACTGGCATATCGTTGGCGACGGGCTCTTATGGCTTGTTGGGCTCGCGGCGCTAATGGGCTCACTCGGGATAAGCTACACGAGGGCTCGCTATGAAAGCGCGTTCGCATCACCCATCCCTGTGGGGAGGAGTATTCCAGCCACGCGAGATGTGCGCCTTTTCATAATAATGCTAGGAGCACTTTTGAACCAAGTATTTGTAACGCTAGCAATCCTCGCGATCCTGACGAATGCTGAGGTTATTCGAAGAATGATCAATTGGAAAAAATCGGCCCAAGTTAAAGGGGGAAATTTGGATATCGTTATAAAGTAGCGGGAAAATCGTGTTGTGATGCATATGGGACTAACACCAACAAAGTTCATCTGGATGGACGGAGAGCTCGTCCCGTGGGAAAAAGCAAACGTGCACGTGCTCACCCACACCCTTCACTATGGTCTGGGTGTCTTCGAGGGTATCCGCTGCTACAAAACCGAGAAGGGCCCAGCGGTTTTCAGACTCAAAGATCACATCAAGCGGCTCGAGGACTCGGCGAAGCTCGTGGAGATGAAACTCCCTCACTCAGTTGATGAGCTTATGCAAGCAACTAAGGAAACGATAAAGTCGAACGAGATCGAGGAGTGCTACATCCGCCCAATCGCCTTCTACGGCTACGGCGTGATGGGGCTGAACCCGAAGGGGTCAAAGGTAAACGTGGCGATAGCGGTCTGGCCTTGGGGCACTTACTTGGGTGAGGAGGGCCTCGAGCGTGGAATCCGGGCGAAGATCTCCCCTTGGCTTCGAATTCATCCTCGCATCCTTCCGCCCCAAGCGAAGGTGGTGGCGAACTACGCTAACTCGATCCTCGCGAAGGTGGACGCGCTCAACTCCGGCTACGACGAGGCCATCCTCCTGAACATGGAGGGGTTCATCGCGGAGGGTCCAGGGGAGAACCTCTTTATCGTGGAAAAA
>JAGMBM010000230.1 GCA_023129675.1 Hadesarchaea archaeon
CCGCCTCGGCCTCGGGCAGGTTGGGGCTGTCGAAAATCCGTGCGATTCGCTTTCCGCCCTTGGACTTTCGAAGGTAAACGCGGGTCGTGGCGGAGTGAGCGAGCACGTGTCCCCCGATCGGTCGGGTTGGGTCTCCGAAGAAGATGTCAGGCCTCGCCAGCACTTGGTTCGTCACGAATATGGCTAGGTCATTGAGATCAGCTATTCGATGGAGCGTCAGGAGGTGGCGGCTCAACTTCTGCTGGCGGTTGGCTAGGGCTCCCCGGCCAATGTACTCGGCTCGGAAGTGTGAGGTAAGGGAATCTATCACCATTAGACGCACATTTTCCTCCTCGATCTTCTCCTCGGCCTTCTCGGCTATCAGGATCTGCTGGTCGGTGTTGTAGGACCTTATGTAGAGGACATTCTGGAGGGTCTTCGTCAGGTCGAGGTTGAGACTTGTCGTCATATCCCGGATCCGCTCGGGCCTGAAAGTGTTTTCAGTGTCGATGTATATCGCCTTCCCCCCAAGCCCTCCCTGCTCCGGGGGCAGCTGGACGTTGACGCAGAGTTGGTGCGCAAGCTGAGTTTTACCCGAGCCGAACTCGCCGAAAACTTCGGTCACCGCTTGAGTCTCGACCCCGCCGCCGAGCAGCGTGTCGAGTTGCTCGCTGCTCGTGGTTATGAGCCCGACCTTCTCCCGGCGCTCGAGGACCTTGTCGGCAGTAACGAAGACGCCGAACTCTGCGATATCCCCGGCGGCAGCGATTATCTTTTTTGCTTGCGCCGCGCCGATCTCTGCAGCTTCGTGCAACTCTGCCACCGAAGCCACGGCAATCGATTCAATCGTCCGATATCCAGCCTCGCGGAGCTTCTCGGCTGTTGCTTCGCCAACTCCAGGTAAACTTTCGATCGAGCGTTTCTTTTCCTCGGCCAAAAAATTAACCTCCACTATATCTCTTACTCTCCCGCTTTTATCTTTTTGAGCAGCGCTTGCGCCTCCTGTTTAGGCTCGGGGAACTGCACATCGCTCACCCGGAGTTCGAGCTGGTCGAAGTACTTATCGTGACGAGTCGTTCCCGCGAGGA
>JAGMBM010000231.1 GCA_023129675.1 Hadesarchaea archaeon
CGTTCCGAGGCGTATTCGGACGGCTCATAGCGGTTATCTATGTCAAGGTGGATGGACAATGGGTTAACGTGAATGCCGAGCTACTCCGGTGGGGGCTGGAAGAATATCCAGATCAAAATTGGCTGAGATTTACCTATTTCATTTCGGAGTTTGACGCTAATGAGTGGCTTGAGGAGAACTATCTTTATATTCTATCCTAAAAAACAAGCGAACGACATGATCGGGTAAGGTAATTTAAAAAGTGGTCAAACAATTCATTTAAATCTTGCTTTTTTCTAAGTGCGCCAGCCATTTTTAATCTGTGGTGCGGTAATATGAGTTTGAACCCAGATTTGTACTCGCCAGAACTTCGGAAAATCTCCCGAGAATCTCAAAATGCGTATGGTGCGGAGGACGGGACTTGAACCCGCGACATCCGGATGTCCGTGTCCCTTACTGGGAACTTCAGTTTTGCCCGTTTGAGTGTGTGCCCAAACGACCGGCACTCTCCCAGCTGAGTTACCTCCGCACCATCTTCGTTTTATTTTAATCCGACTTAAATTAATTTGCCTTGAGCAGACTGGGCGATAAGATGATTAAAGTCGGGACATGTGGATGGGGCTTTTTTAAAGGTGGTTTCAGGGCGTTCATTCAGAAGTTTTCGCTGGTCGAGGTTCAACAGACATTTTACAAATTGCCCATTGTCAAAACTGCAGAGCGATGGCGTGCCGAGGCGCCGGGGGACTTCGAGTTCGCTTTGAAGGCATGGCAGGCGATAACGCACCTGCCGACAAGCCCGACCTGGCGCCGAGCGGGAATCAAACCGACAAAAACGCAGCTCGACAAATACGGCTGGCTTAGACCAACCAAGGAAAATTTCGAAGCCTGGCGTCGAACCAAGGAGATCTGCGACGCCCTTAAGGCCAAAGTCTGCGTAATCCAATGCCCACCGAACTTCAAGCTTACTCCTGAGAACATCGTGAACATGCGCAAATTTTTAGGTAAAATTGACCGCGGCAAGCTAGCGCTGGCTTGGGAACCTCGAGGCGACTGGAAGGAGCACCCCGACGAGATCGCGAAGCTATGCGAGGAGCTCGAGCTGATTCATGTTGTTGATTTGATGCGTCGCGAGCCGGTCTCTAAGCATTCGATTGCTTACATCAGGCTACACGGGCTAAACCCTCGCGAATATGGTTATAACTACAAGTACTCGCTCACCGAACTAAAACAGCTGGCGAAAAAAGCCAAAGCGTTAGCAAAAAAACATCTGAAGGTCTACATAATGTTCAATAATTATTTCATGTACGACAACGCACGTCAGTTGATGAAAATTCTGAAGGTTTAGTGGCGGGCCCCTTTCACGATCAAATCCACGAGTCCAAACTTCTCTACATCGACTAAGCCCTTGTCTGTGATTCTTAACCTTGGGATCACCGCCAATGGCAAGAATGACATTACCATGAAAGGCGATTTCAACTTCACCCCACATCTTCTCGCCGCGCGATGAAGCATTTCCAGTTGCGCGCTCACGT